>NZ_CP014601.1 GCF_001687105.1 Salipiger sp. CCB-MM3 | reverse complement strand
CGCAGCTACAACATCGGCGGTGAGAACGAGCGCACCAACCTCGAGCTGGTGAAAACGCTCTGCGCCATTCTTGATGCGAAACGCCCGAAGGACAGCGGCTCCTACGCCGATCAGATCACTTTCGTCACCGACCGTCCGGGGCATGATGCGCGCTATGCGATCGACCCGAGCCGGATCCGGGACGAGCTCGGCTGGCGCCCCTCGGTGACCGTCGAAGAGGGCCTCGAGAAGACCGTGGAGTGGTATCTGAACAACGAGGCCTGGTGGCGCCCACTACAGGCGCGGCACGGCGTCGGGCAGCGGCTGGGGAAGGGGTAAACATGGCACAGCAACGCAAGGGCATCATTCTCGCCGGCGGTTCGGGCACGCGGCTCTATCCGATCACCATCGGCGTGTCGAAACAGCTGCTGCCAGTCTACGACAAGCCGATGATCTACTACCCGCTGAGCGTGCTGATGCTGGCCGGGATCCGCGAGATCTGCCTGATCACCACGCCGCAGGATCAGGCGCAGTTCCAGCGCACGCTGGGCGACGGCAGCCAATGGGGTATTTCGCTGACCTATGTGGTCCAGCCCAGCCCCGACGGGCTGGCGCAGGCTTATCTGCTGGCCGAAGAGTTCCTTGATGGCGCGCCCTCGGCGCTGGTGCTGGGCGACAATATCTTCTTCGGCCATGGGCTGCCGGACATGATGGCCGAGGCCGATGCGCGCGAGACCGGCGGCACGGTCTTTGGCTATCACGTGGCCGATCCCGAGCGCTACGGCGTGGTGGATTTCGACGAGGATTTCCGCGCCACCTCGATCATCGAAAAACCCGCTGTGCCGCCCTCGAATTACGCGGTGACCGGGCTCTATTTCCTCGACGGCACGGCCCCCGAGCGGGCGCGTCAGGTGCAGCCCTCGCCGCGCGGCGAGCTGGAGATCACCACGCTTTTGGGGATGTATCTGCACGAGGGCGCGCTCGACGTGAAGCGCATGGGCCGCGGCTATGCATGGCTCGACACGGGCACCCACAGCTCGCTACTGGATGCGGGCAACTTCGTGCGCACGCTCACCGAGCGCCAGGGCCAGCAGGTGGGCAGCCCCGATGAGATCGCTTTCCAGATGGGCTGGCTCGACCGCGCAGAGCTGGCGCAGCGCGCCGAAAAATTCCGCAAGAACGGCTATGGTGCCTATCTCGAGGCGCTGCTGAGCTCGTGATCTGCCGCCGCATCATCCCGCAGAGCAGCTCGAACGGCGGTTTCGGTTGATCCATTGCTCGCGCTCGGGCTATCCCGCAGGAAATTTCTCGAGGCGAGTGGTCCCGATGCGTCAACTTCACTCCGCCGCCCTTCGGGCGGCATCCTTCGTGCAACTGCGACGCGCAGGGTTGCGCGTATGAGCGCGGTCATCTTCATCCCCGCCCGCTATGCCTCGTCGCGCTATCCGGGCAAGCCGCTGGTCGAGCTGATTGGTGCTACCGGCGAGAAGAAATCGCTGATCCGCCGCGCCTGGGAGGCGGCACAGAGCGTCAAGGGCGTCTCGGCGGTCTATGTGCTGACCGATGACGCGCGCATCGCCGAGGCGGCGCGCGGCTTTGGCGCTGAGGTGCTGATGACCTCGGAGGCGGCGCGCAACGGCACCGAGCGCTGCGCCGAGGGCGTAGCGCAGCTGGAGGCGGCGCCGGACATCGTCATCAACCTGCAGGGCGACGCGCCGCTGACCCCGCCGTGGTTCATCGAGGCGCTGATCAACGCCATGCAGAACCCGGCGGTCGAAATGGCCACCCCGGTGCTGAAGACCGATCCCGAGACGCTGGCCAATTTCGTCTCGGACCGTCACGCGGGCCGGGTGGGGGGCACCACCGCAGTGATGCGCAGCGATGGCACGGCGCTCTATTTCTCCAAAGAGGTGCTGCCCTACGTGGGCAACCTCGAAACCCCGCCCGAGGTTTGGCATCATGTGGGGGTCTACGGCTATCGCCCTGCGGCGCTGGCGCAATATGCCGCCTGGCCCGAGGGGCCGCTGGAGCGCGCCGAAGGGCTCGAGCAGCTGCGGTTCTTGGAGAACGGCACGCCGGTCACCTGCGTTGCGGTCGAGGCGCGCGGCCGGGTGTTCTGGGAGCTCAACAACCCCGTCGACGTGGCCCGCATCGAGGCCGTGCTGCAAAAGGAAGGCATCGCATGAAACCCGTAAAGGTCAAAGACGTCACCTTCGCCAATGACGCGCCGCTGGCGCTGATCGCCGGGCCCTGCCAGCTCGAAAGCCTCGAGCACGCGCGCATGCTGGCCGAAAAGATCGCCGCCGCCGCCGAGGCCGCGCGCACGCCTTGGGTGTTCAAAGGCAGCTTCGACAAGGCCAACCGCTCGTCGCTTTCCGGCAAGCGCGGGCTCGGCATGGAGGCGGGCCTCACGATTCTGTCGCGGATCGGCGCCGAGTTCGGCGTGCCGGTGCTCACCGACATCCACACCGCCGAGCAATGCGCCGCGGTGGCGCAGGCGGTGGACATCCTGCAGATCCCCGCGTTCCTGTCGCGCCAGACCGATCTGCTGCTGGCCGCGGGCGAGACCGGGGCGGCGATCAACGTCAAGAAGGGCCAGTTCCTCGCACCGTGGGACATGGCCAATGTGGCTGCGAAGATTGCCAGCACCGGCAACGAGCGGCTGCTGCTATGCGAGCGTGGCGCCAGCTTTGGCTACAATATGCTGGTCTCGGACATGCGCAGCCTGCCGATCATGGCGGAAACCGGCTACCCGGTGGTGTTTGACGCGACCCACTCGGTGCAGCTGCCGGGCGGGCAGGGCAGCTCCTCGGGTGGCCAGCGGCAGTTCGTGCCAACGCTGGCCCGCGCCTCCGTCGCCGTGGGCTGCGCCGCGGTCTTCATTGAGACCCATGAGGATCCGGACAACGCCCCCTCGGACGGGCCCAACATGGTGCCGATCAATGATCTTGGCGGCTTGCTGGCCAAGTTGCGGGCGCTCGACGAGGTGGCGAAGGCGGGCTGATCTGCAGCTTTGCGTTCAGTATGTCTTCGATGCTACGCCGTTCACGAGGTCCAATTCTCTGTGCGTCATCATCCGTTCTCCTTGCTTTCCAGCAAGATAGGGAATTGTCGCAACGGAGTTTAGAATCTGCCCGCTACACAATAGTAAGTCGCATAAGTATGGTTATGTAACTGATACCCTCATTCTCAAATTGGGCGGATCGCTCTGGCCGCATACGACGTCAATGTTTAGCCGCAGCAATTCACAAAACCTGCGTCTCCTAGAGACGGGCCCAACTTGAAGACAGGCAATGAAGTGAACGAGAATCACGGACGAACAGATTATCGGCATCTTGGCCGAACACGAGGCTGGCGCGAGATGCGCTGACCTGTGCCGCGAGTATGGCGTGCCAGAAGGCGCTTTCTACAACTGTAAGGGCAAGCTCGGGAGCTGACGCTGTCGGTCTCAGGTGCAGCGCACTCTCTACCCTGGCTCGAGTTTGGAAAGCCCTTTCAAGAGCGCCTGAAGTGTCTCCGCCTTACGCGATCGGGCACCATGTTTGTAGTTGCCATGGTCAGCGCCGCGCGGGGCCCCTCCGCGGGCGCCGTGCATGCGGCAGACAGTCCAGCCCCTGACCGCCGGCGCCCGGCAGCGCTTACCGCTCCGCTTGCTCGTGGCAGAGCAACGTGGGGATGCATGGGCACTTTGCATGGGGTTATCGCTCATTTTTTGCACTGCCCCCTCCCCCACCGACGGCGCCGACGATTGCCTGGCCGCCGTCATTGATCGTCACATGCTCAATTCGCACGGTCTGGTCACCGCCACCGCGCATCTTGCGCAATACCTCAAGCTGACGCAGGAACGTCGCTGAAGCGGACGTCATCATCTTCATCCAAGTAGGATGCATTTGGTTTCCATGATTCAAATGAGATGCGGACCGTACCATCGCAACATGCGTCGTAACGATCTGGGTCAAGAGCATCGCCTCTATGGAACTCTGCGGCTTTTCCTCGACTCCGATGGCGGCGATCAACTGTCGATAACGGCTGGCATCCTCACCTAGGGCCTCGATCGAAGTGACGAACAAAGCTTTCGCTGCTTCAGGGGTCTCTGTCCCGTACAGGGCCATAAGGTCGTCATCTGACGGCATCGGACCATCAAGGATCTCGCCCTTCTCCAAGCTCACCGGAGGAACACGAGGGCGCTTCTGTTTTGCCTTGCGGGCCGGCTCAGGATTATTTGCCAATTCGGGCGGGGGACTAATGGGCTTGGTCATGAGGTTGTGCCTTTCTGACGCCAACTTACCTAAAATGGTGCTCTACGCTTGATGTTGCTCTGGTGGCCCTCGCGCCCCGGAGATGAGCACGACGTGAAGAGTGCGCGTCTGACCTCGGCTTCCGAGGCTGACAACAGCTCTTGCGATCTGGCTCCTCGGGCTCATGCGCACTATTCGGCGATGCAGCTCGCAAACGGCACCACCATCGGCCGCGTCCGGTGTGTTCGAGCTCTCAGCCTCTCCTCCGCTGGCGCGAACTTCCGGCTCGGGAGATATCCCACCGCTTGGCGCACAGGCATCAAAACGCGTCTCGAGCGGCTCCCAGAGCATCGGCTCGTTAAAGGCTTCCTTGAGAAGACAATCTATGTCGCCGTCACGAAGCACGAGGGCCGTGGACCAGCGCCCTTTGCTTCCGGCCTTGCGCAGTTTGATCCGGCGCGGATTTCCCCTCTCGCCCCATATTTTAGTATTAACGGTTTGAGGGGGAATTAGCGCCGTACGGCCGCCGTCTCGGCTGAGCCAGATTTCTGCGG
The DNA here is from genome assembly GCF_001687105.1 of Salipiger sp. CCB-MM3. Classification (NCBI taxonomy): domain Bacteria; kingdom Pseudomonadati; phylum Pseudomonadota; class Alphaproteobacteria; order Rhodobacterales; family Roseobacteraceae; genus Salipiger; species Salipiger sp. CCB-MM3. The sequence continues at coordinate 49,593 of NZ_CP014601.1, read as the reverse complement.
CTTTTGCAGTCTCGAAGGTGAGCGGAGCATCCTCTGCCAACCCTTTCGCGGTGACACGCAGCAGACCTTTGCCGAGCCTGACCTCATTGATCGCCTGGTCCGCGCGCGAGGGTAGAAGCTCTTCCCATGCCACGTGCCGTGTCACAGGCATACCAGGTATGGGAAGCTTCGAGACAATCACGACACGCTTTGGGGTAACCGCGTTCACAAGGCGCAGTCGCTCGATGCACTGCCGGCTGTTGAACTCCCTGTGCTGCATCTGGATTTCGCGCACGAAAGGATCGCGCCGGGCTGGAGCAGGAACCGCGCAAACCGAGCCATCCGCCATCTCGCATGGCAGATCGTCCTGAGGCCGCTTCTGGGAGACAGCGTTGTCCGCGAAATCGAGGAGATGGCCACGATCTGCGAAGATCGCCCGAGCCTTGCCTTCAAGCTCACTGTCCGGCAGCTCCTCGCGCCCGAGCACGATCACCGTGTCATAGTCACGAAATCGATTTACTCCGAGCCCGCCCGGCCCGAACCAAATCCATTCGGCTCCAAGAAAGGTCTCTCCCCAGGCGACCTCACGCCCGTTAGTTTCTGCGCCGCCAGACTGCTTCCAGAGCTGTTCCACGATGCCCTTGCTCGCCACGGCAAGAACTTTCGGTCTCTCACCTGAGCAGGTCGTCCGCAGACACTCACTACGAAGCAGCGCGCCTATCTCCTTCTGGACCCGCTCCCTCTGCAGCGTACCCTTGCCGAAGACTCGATTTTTGACCTGGATCACCTCTGCGTTTCGCTTCGCTTCGATCGACACCAGCTTCGCACCCGGGACGAAGCGCTGCAGGATCCGCTCCGAGCCGTCAGCATCCAGCATCAGGATGGGCGCATCTCTGGGGAGTTCGTGGCTCCGGTCCAGATGCAACTTCCAGTCTGGCCCCTGGGCCGAGAAGTGCACGCGTTGGCTGATCTTCACCCCACGCGCGCAGCAGTCGGCGAGTGCCCGGAAGACCAAGGCCAAAAACCGCAGCGGTGCACGCTTACGCAGCTCCCTCTCCCACCTTGCCGCAAGATCCGAGCCAAAGGCTCTCCCGCGAAGCTGTCCCTGCGAAAAGCGCTCAAGTGTCTTTGCGATGGCGGCGAGGTCGACATGCTCGAGGGCAGCCATGTCGACCTCGCGGAGTGAGCGTCCCGCGACGCCCAGCGCCTGAAGGGCAGCCTCGACCGGATCGCGTTTCGATTTGGGAAGAGCCTGGAGGCTTCGTTGAAGCTGATTCCAGTTCTTGACATCCCGCTCAGCGAGGGCGCCAAAGAAGCTCTCATCAATGATGCGCAACGCGACTGTCCGTCCTCGATCGTGCTTTGGCCGTGCCAGCACCTTAGTCACGTGAAGCCGAATAACCGACCCGGCAGGAAGGTCCCGCCATTGCTTCATGTAGGCGCAATCCCCACGAAACGGGCAAGTCTGGCAGAGCTGGTTCTGCACATTACCCCCGGCACCCGCGATCTTCAGCGCTAGGTCTGCCTGGTCGCAGGTCATCCGGCCTGAGCCCGGCTGCGGCGCATTGCGTCCACGCATGACGAAGGCGGTGACCCCCAATTGCTCGAGCGTCTCCTTGTGCTCCTCTGCAAGCTTGTAGGTGGGCGCATAGAAGACAATGTCTCCCTTGAGGCCTGTTTGTGCGTGCTTTGCAAGTTCAGTGAGCGTAGCGTGGCTCTTGCCTAACCCGTGACTGGCCTTGATCAGCAGGGATTGCGCCTGCGTTTCAGGGTCCTTAGCGTTTTCGAAGAACTCCGCCAGGACTGCATTCAGGTCTTGTCGAGCTTCCTTTGCGACGAGGATCTCTTTTGTTGGCGTCATTGTTGGTGCCTGGGCCTGATGCGCAGGGCCTTTCCCAACAAACTGTCCTGCCCTATTGCGCACGGGCACCTCGCTGTCCTGCAGTCCCGCGGCAATAAACCCCCTCACATAATCCGTTCCCAAGCGCTGGAGCGTATCGTTGAAATCGCCCTTCGATCCCTCGGGCTCGGGGCAACGCAGAATGACCGGTGCATGCCCTTCGTCTCGCAGCTTCTGGACAGCCTCTACGAACGTGTTGCCTGCCTGGCTGTCCTTCGCATCCTGATCGGGGCATAGGACCAACTTACAACCGGGTGGAGGTGAGAGGTGCATGAAGCCGCTTACACTCACCGCTGCCCAGCTCTCCTCTCCCGTCGCATACCAAAGGCTCAGGGCACTTTCCGGACCTTCGGCAACGTAGACCGGCCCGTTCTGCTCTCGCCCGGGAAGTCGTAAGAAGCTCCCCTTCAGGTGACCAGTTGAGATTTTCTGATGTTTTACACCGCGTGCCTTCTGCCCAGTGCGATCCAGCAAGACGCGCTGCAGGCCGGTCACCTGCCCAGTCTCATCGGCTACGAAAATGGCAAGACTCCCGAAGTTGGCATAGGGCAGATCACGCACTGCGCCAGCTGGCAGCCAGCGAACATGCGGATGCGTGCTAAGGGCGCCAAGGCTACGGCTATCGAGATAGGTCTCGGCGGGCGTCCCAGAAAGCGCCTCAGACCATGCCAGTGCGTCTTGAACCAACGCGGCTTTCCGGCGCTCTCGCTGTTCTCGCGCTTTCGCGTCTGCTTTTTGCGCCGCCTTTTTTGCAGGTGGTGCTTGGCGCGGAGTGGGTCGGCTCACCTCTCCAGCCGACAGGCCCAATTCTGCAGCTAGCTTCTTCAGCAAGAGAGAGAAGTTTCGTCGCGTGTCCTCGATTTTCAGAACATAACGCGCGTAGAAGTCCAGGATATCTCCCTTTTCCTCACTGCCAAATACTTGCCAAACACCTCGTTTACCTCCGTGCATGTGCATGGCGAAGCGCTCTTTTGACCTAGGGCGCCATTCTGCGGCTCCGCTTGCCCCTCGTTCGCCAAAGGCCATTTCGAAGAGGCTATCCGCCTTGGCGACGGCTTCGGCCTTGATGATATCTTTGTTCACGCGCATAGGCTGGTCCATCACTCGTGGCACACACGCGATCCAACTGCCGACGCTCTATCGGAGAATGAGGCTCCCCATTGCCGGCCCGCGCCCACAGCACGGATTTCGCCACCGCGAGACGACCGCGCCCAGCGCAGCACTCCCGGCGGATGCGTCCCTGACAAGCCCTTCAGGATGTCGCAACCGCGCCCCATACACGCAGCCGCTTTCACCGTCCCGGAAACGCATGGTGGTAAATTGCGTTGTTTCGCTTTCATCGGCTCACTCGTGACGGCGGCCCCAAGCGTCAAGCACAGGTTAGCCGGGCGCGCTCTTGATCAAAAACGCGGTAGTTTGGTTTTATGGCGGCAAACAGCAGGGGCGATCAGTGCCCTATAGGGCTTTAACCAGACCAGCCCTGAGGGCACATCGACGGCTTCACCCAGTGGGCTTAGCAACGTTCAGATAACGAACGGACTTATGGCTACAACCCGAAACAATTTCATGCAAGAGCTTGATAATAAGCATATTATTGGACGTTTTGTCCAACTTCAGTCGCCTGATGCACGCCAAATTGGCCAAAGCATCATGCTGTTGGGCTTGGGTAGCCCTGTGGCCATTTCGGCCAATTCTTCGACAAGACGGGATGTTAGATCGCGTTCAGCGAACCCACGCGCTAAGAGGTGTTGATCACCGCGTGAGATTTATGATCTGCCCTCAAAGAACGCTCCGAGTTGAGTACTCCGCGAAATAGAGACATTTTCGCAACAGCCAAGGCAATGCCCTCCTACGGTTCCGTCAGCTCGTTGTGACCATCCTGCGATGGACCATCGTTAGGATGACTTTGCGTCGCGGTTCTGGTTTCGCCGGCACTGAAGGTTCCCGGCTGCCAGGATCTCGATCTCGGGGTTGGACTTTAGCTCGACCACAAGGTCGGACTGAGCATCACACTCGAATCCCCGTCAGGCGGCCCTCTCAGGAGACGCACGCTCTGCTACTCGCTTATAGAGGCCAAATCCTCATCGAATGATGAGAAAGCGCTACATCGCAATACGCTCTCGGGTATCGGGCGCTGACGCCAGAGGCTCTCATCGACGTAGATCGGCGACAGACCACGCATTAGCACTGCAGTTAAAGCACTCTTTGGTGGCGGATCAGAAATTTCGTGTCACTTTGGCAACGCCTTCAGGATAAAACACTTTTCTTTTGAAGGAGTTATTCCAAATCTTGGTGTGTGACGTACCTACATCTGGAGGTGAGTGTCGGAGTGAGCTTATGGCGGTTCTGAGAAGTTATGTCTCTCTAGATATGTCTAATGACGAAGTTTGGTATGGGGATCTCTTAGAAAGTAGCTCTGCTCGCTTTACAGTGTCGGACGGGTATCGCACTGGAACGTACTTCGGCGATTTTTCCTATGGTGAATATGGTGAAATATCAGGGTCGCTGACCGGGATAAAAGAATGGGTTGGTTCGAATCTACGGTTTTCACTTCAAGATTTTGAAGCGGACGCATACACGTTCTTTTATACACTCGCGGATGGGGAAACCGTCGATACGTACTCCTACCTCTTGAAAGGCAAAGACAAAGTCTATGGTGGGAGTGGCAGCGACGTTCTGCTGGGCTTTTCTGGTAGAGACGTGCTGAAAGGCGGAGGCGCTGGTGACGAGTTGTCCGGAGGGAAAGGCAACGACAAGCTTTCGGGTGGAGCTGGGCGAGATTCCCTGTGGGGCGGCCGCGGTGCGGATGTTCTTAACGGCGGCCAAGGCAACGACATTTTGGAGGGGAACGCCGGACAAGACACGTTCGTATTTGGCGACGGCCACGGTCGTGATCGGATTGTTGATTTTCAAGACGACATTGATACCGTCAGTTTGAGTGCAGACCTTTGGGATGGGGACCTTACAAAACGTCAAGTGATTAATAAATTTGCGGAAATTAAGTTCGGAAATATGATCTTCGACTTTGGCGACGAACGTTTAGTTCTCGAAGATTTCAAAAATATGCAGGATTTGCGCGACGACCTTTTAATTGTCTAATTATTTTGAGTGAAACTGCCCCCCCCCGAGGGGCAGCTCATGAAATATGAAGTTCACGCGCTGTGCTCGTGATTTTTACTTAAATACAGGGCGCGTTTTCTTGTTAAGTTAAATTTGGGGTCTCTACAGAGAGGCCCCAAACGAGTGCTCCAAGTCAAATTCTAGTGCATGGTCAGTCGCCTATCTACGGCGATGAGCGCCTTCGGAGCCAGCGTCCGATAGCTTCGATGCCTTAATGCGTTTCCATTTCTTACCCAGCCAAAGCCTCCAAGTTTGAAGGGGGAAGTCTTCAGAGATCACATCAATAGACCCTCTCGGCCAGTTGGAGTGCTTCATCAGTCCGCACCAAACAAATCGCGGGTAAACACTTTTCCCCTTACGTCACTGATCTCATCTGTGCAGCGATTGGCGATGATGACGTCGCATTCCTGTTTGAAGCTTTCTAGATCGTGCGTCACACGCGAGCCGAAGAACTCCGTGTCTTCCATGCTAGGCTCATAGACCACCACCTCGACGCCCTTGGCCTTGATACGCTTCATGATACCTTGCACCGAGCTTTGCCGGAAGTTGTCGGACCCAGCTTTCATAACCAACCGATAGACTCCGACCCGCCTCGGCGACCGCATTAGGATCTGATCGGCTATGAAATCCTTACGCGTGCGGTTGGCATCTACGATGGCACGGATCAGATTCTGTGGCACATTAGAATAGTTTGCCAAAAGCTGCTTGGAATCCTTGGGCAAGCAATAACCGCCATATCCAAAGGATGGGTTGTTGTAGTGCGCTCCAATGCGCGGATCGAGGCACACACCGTCAATGATCTGCCGGCTGTCCATGCCCAGCGCCAGCGCATAGCTGTCAAGCTCATTAAAGAAGCCCACCCGCATCGCAAGATATGTATTAGCGAAAAGCTTGATCGCCTCAGCCTCTGAAGGCTCGGTGAAAAGGACGGGAATATCCGGATCCTGGGCCCCTTCTTTGAGCAGCTCTGCAAAGACCCGCGCACGACCGGATTGCTCGCCGACCACAATTCGGGACGGATGCAAGTTGTCATAAAGCGCCCTGCCCTCCCGCAGAAACTCGGGACTGAAGATCACTTGATCGATGCCAAGCCGCGCGGAGAGCTCCTGCGTGAAACCAACCGGGATGGTCGACTTTATAACGATTGTTCCCGCGCTGTTGATACTGCGGATCGTTTCGATAACAGCTTCTACCGTCGAGGTGTCGAAGAAGTTGGTCTCAGGATCATAATTCGTCGGCGTTGCGACGATGATGAACTCCGCCCCGGAAAAGGCCTCAATCGGATCGGTAGTTGCTACGAGATCGAGAGGGGCATCCGCTAGAAACTGTTCAATCTCAGGATCGATCAGCGGGCTCTTCCGTGCATTGACCATCTCTACTCGGCTTTCCGAGACATCGAATGCCCGAACAGTATGGTTTTGCGAGAGGAGAACCGCATTTGACAGGCCGACATAACCGATCCCAGCCACAGCTATAATTTTCTTAGGCATTCATCCAACTTCCGGCAGTTTCCTGCGCCCCCTAAGACGAGCCCGTCAACTCGTCAAGCGCACCATGCCACTTGGATCAGTGGCGGCATCTGCCGACCTCCTTACCAAAACCGTCCCCGCTCGAAGCTGAGCGCACGACCCCGTCGGCTTCCACCTGCTCAAAGGGCCCATCGCGATGCGGATTTTCGGTAAGCACCAAGTACCACGAACGACCGACGTTTGGTGTTGCTTCTCACGCCTGGGCGATCTCAGCGAAGAACCTCCATCGGGATACCGTGCGGTAGAGCTAGCGGTCCTCGAATACTTAAACGGCTTCTACAATCCGCGCTGAAGGCACCCTGCCCTAAGCAGGGAAAGCCTCTTCGCCTTCGAACCACAGGCCACCCAAATGACACTCCGGGCCAGTGCCAGAATGTGACAGGTCCCATTGCGGCCCGAAACCCTAACAGAGAAACTGAAGAACGCGGACTTTCCAGGGAGCAGAGCGCGACTGCATAGCAATAATGTTCAGATGAATAAAAGATCGACGACATGCCACGACCAGATAGGATCGTTGCCCCCAGCCACCCTTCTCTGAAATCGCCAACGCTGCGGCCGTCATGCACTGCCTATGAGGTCTTCCTCTAACATACTGAAAAAAATACAATGAATCTCCATTTTAGACCTTCCTAAACCCCCAGCGAACGCTAAGCTGCGCAGCACTTGACCCCTCCAGGAGATGATACTGTGAACCTTATCGGTGATATTTCGTTTATCGATTCCATTCAGGACTTCGGAACTTCCCCAGAACTTGATGGTCCTGTCGGTGTGAAAACACACACCATCAATGGCACCACATATGTATACGTTGCATCCGCAATAGACGATGGAATACAGGTTCTGACCTTGGATGGTGACGGCACACTGACACCCATCACCTCTCTATCTAACAGCACTGCCTACGGATTAAACTCCGTTGAGCAGATAGAGATTGTGAAAGTCGGAAATGAAAATTTTCTAATCGCTGCCTCTTATTCAGATGATGCTCTTACTGTTTTTCGCCTAGATGATGACGGCGAAGGTACAGACGGCCATCTAATATTTGTCAATACCTATAGAAACTATCCAGGCACTGGCGAACCGACTGACGGCCAAGGCCTTTTACGTGACCCTTACCATCTAGATACGTATCAGATTGGAAACAAAACGTTCGTAGCAGCAGCCGCAAATTATTCAGACGCAGTTTCAATCTATCAGGTTACAAAAAACGGGACGTTGATAAAAAGGGACGCCGTAACAGATAGCGACAACGCTGATCTTCTCCTAGATGGGGTGACAAATTTAGATTTTCACGAAATAAATGGGAAGACTTTCCTGTTCACCTCTGCCGTCAATGGCGATCATGGATTCAGCGTTTTCCGTGTGTCGGACAATGGTGGATTGAAAAATGTACACAACTACTCGGTAAGCAGCAGCGACGACTATGGAAGGTTTGTCCTCACAGATATTGGAAAACACACCTACCTAGTCGCGAATGATGACTACTATGACCAAATCCACGTATACGAAGTGGCCAACGACGGAAGTCTAACATTTGTTTCCGCAACACCTAACTATGTAAACGGCGACTACTCGGATATCAGGGATATTCAGTCTATGGAGGTCGCGGGTGTAACTTATTTCGTGGCAACAGCACAAGACCAGGATACTCTACTGGTCATGTCGCTTAATGACGACAAAGAAATGGAGATTATACAAACCATTACCTCCACCGAAAATCTGGATAATACGTCAGGGTTGACGATTAAGCAGATGGGGAATCGAGTATTTCTACTTGCTACCGGATTGTACTCCGATAAAATTTCAACTTACGAAATTGGCAACTCCGATGACGCCCTTATCGGAACTATGAAATCTGATGAGATCGTTGGCCTTAATGGAGATGATGATCTCCTCGGGAGAGGTGGAAATGACAAAATTAAGGGTCTAAATGGCGACGATGTAATTTCCGGGCACAAGGGCAAAGATCACCTTCTGGGTGGAAATGGTAGTGATATTATTTCTGGCGGCATACAGAACGACACTGTCGAAGGAGGTGCAGGCGCCGACATTCTCGTTGGGGGGGCGGGACGTGATGCGTTGAGCTATGCCAGCGCGTCGTCAGGCGTTACGGTAAACCTAGCTTCTGAAAGCTCTTCAGGTTCGGACGCCAAGGGTGACTTTTTTATTGGGTTTGAAGATCTTATTGGCTCGAATCGAAAGGACAAGTTAACCGGAGAGAGCGGCTCTAACCGTATTGATGGCAACGGCGGCGCCGACAAGATCTCGGGACTGGGTGGCAAAGACATTCTAAATGGCGGCGCGGGAAATGACACCGTATTAGGAGGAAACGGCAACGATCGCGTCAATGGTGGTGTCGGGAACGACCGTCTACTAGGGGGCGATGGACACGACAGTCTCGTAGGTGGCGGCGGCAAAGATACACTGATCGGCGGAGCGGATGACGACACGCTGCGCGGCAACGGTGGCGCCGACACGTTTGTGTTCGAAACCAAAGTAGGAAACGATATCATTTCTGATTTTAGGGTGGGAAACGACCTCATCGATTTGTCAGGAAACGGAGAGTTCGCTTCATTCGCCGAACTAAAATCCAGTGCAGTCACGGTAAATGGAGATACGCTAGTTCTTCTTGAAGGAGACAACTCAATTACGATAAATGGCGTCAACGAAGCCAGTTTGACCGCGGACAGCTTCCTATTCTAGAAGAATGCTCTTCCGCAAGCCCTCATAGGCTCAGCCGTCTCCGTTGGAGGCGGCTTTTTCTACCGCAGCGTGAAGGCAACCTGAAAGGTGTGAACCGCCCCGGGTTTGCCGGAGGCTGATTTCGGTTAGTCGCGCGGAGCGTGTCATGCGCGACATTCGCCGCCAACTCGATGCCGTCCCCGGAGGAGCCGTCGATACACCGTAGCGCGCGTGTCGAAGCTGCTGCACCAGGCGCCCAAAAGCCGGAGCACGATCTACGCGCCGCATGAGCCCGATGTCGACTGCATCTCGAAAGGGAAGGCTCGCGCTTGGCTGTAAGGTCTGCATCGCGACGACGAAAGATGAGGGCTTTATCGTCGGCATGCGGGGCATGCCCGGAATTCCATACGACGGCCACCCCCTGGCCAAGGCGCTGGAGCAGGTCGAGACGTTCACCGAGCTCGCGGTTGTCGATCGCGGCGACAACGGCCACGGCCTAACCAGAACGCGTGACCCGATCTCCGGAATGCCCCGCAGGGTAACCGAACCGCTGAAGGCTCAACTCCGGAGGCGCAGCGCAATCGAGCCGGAAATCGGCCACATGAAAATCGATGGTCGCCTTGCAGGCTACACGCCCAAGGGCGCCGCAGGCGATGCCATCTTCGCCGTTTTGTGTGGCTGCGGGCACAATATCCGCACGCTCCTGGCCTACCTGAGAACTCTCTTGTCCTTTGCCTCGCTTGGCTGGAGGGCCCGGTCCGGAACACGCGTTAGCGGGCGTTCATCGCCGGCCCATGGCCTTGTTCAAGCTCGACTCATTAGTATTTGACTTAGAACACCTGAGGAGGGCAAATCAGCATTGGGAACTGCGAAGCACCCTGCGCGAAGCCGGTTTTCTCCGCGTCAGGCCACGAAGAAAGCGATAGCAACTGAAAAGACTTATACTTCATATCGGCACGCACAAGACTGGAACCTCATCATTCCAAGCAAGTCTGGAAAAGAACCGAACTGCTTTGATTTCAAGTGGTATTCGCCCGATCCGCAGCCCTAGGTTCCGCGATGGTAAGCGTGTTCAGGGGAATATTATAAATCACGCCCACTTCGCACATCTTATGTTGCGTCAGGAAATTCGTTCTGGCGCTCGCGTCCGCGGTGGGGTTCCTTCACTCACTCCTAATCAGCGCCTTGCTAAACTAGACAACATAGCACAGCGGATTTCAGGGCTCAGCGAGGAAACTCTTGTGATCTCCGCAGAAGGTTTATGTTTTCTTCGTACGGCAACCGAACAGTCTCTTCTCAAAAGGTTCATTGAACGCACCGGTCGCGAAGTGAAAACTGTAGTCGTCTTTCGGAAGGAAAAAGATTGGAGGGAAAGCTGGGAAAGCCAATTGGCAAAAGAATCGAGCGGAGTCCTAAATATCGCCCTGTCTGAGAACGATGATGTAAGCATTTTAGGAGATTGGTATTTTGATAAAGATAGCATTATAAACTTCTGGAATCCATTCAATCTAATACAAATAGAATTCGAAGCCCACATCAACATCCTAGAACCACTATATCGAGAAATAGGTCACCCTCTAGACAATATCCAAGCTACCGTCTTCAAGAACCGCCGCACTCCAATCTAGGGTCAGATGGGGTATTCGGCTTGCGCCCCACTTCCAGCTGGGCATCTCCTGAAACCTCTGGCTGATGCGTGATTCACGGCTCTCATCGGGTGGAGGGGATCATGACCAAGCAAGCAGGGTTCTGGAATGTCGATGTACGACTGGCGGGGATCTCGCCGGGTGGCGATCCGCTGGAGGCCCTGACTGCGACTGTGGACTTCGAATGGTTTAGACCGATCTTGGTGCGCGCGGCTGGCAGCACTCGCAGCCCGAAGGGCGGCCGACCCTCTCTGGACGTGGAGTTGAAGTTCCGGATGCTGGTGCTGCAGAGTATCCGACGTCAGCCTCGACGCGGCCGATCGCGCTGACCCATCTTCGAGGTCCGGCCTAGCTTCTGCTTGCCGCCGCTCGAGGCACAAGGCCCAGCCAGGCCGTGAAGCTGCGCCCCTTACAGAACTCACGCATGTCCGGCGCGAAAGCCGTAATCGCCATCGCGCAGACCGGGCCGATCCCGGGCATGGTCTGAAACCTTCGGTCCCTCCGGTTTCCCTCGCGGCCGCGACAATGCGCTTATCCAGCTTTTCGAGCTCTGCCCCCAGTCGTGTGATCTGATCGAGATAGAGCCGCCCCAGATGCCGGACTAAGTCCGGCAGGTCATCCTCTTCCAGGCGAAGGGCGAGGAACTCAACGTTGCCGATGCCTTGTTCGGCAAGATGGCCACGCAGTACACTGATCAACGAGCAAATCGCGGATGCAGAAGAGCATAGCGCGGGCTTGCTGTGCGGCAGTCTTCACCGCCAACGTCCGCATATTCAGTCGCTGAACCGCCTCGGCAATCGCTTCCGCATCCGTGGCATCGTTCTTTTACCGCTTCACGAAGAGTTTGACATAGATAGGCGGGATGAGCCGGATGTCATGGCTGAGCAGGGCGAGTTCCCGGCCCTAGGAATGCGCGGTCCGACGACCTCCATGGCCACGGGCGGCAGGGCTGCCATGAATTTTACGAACTGTGGACGGGACAGCTTCTTGCGGAAAGCCGTGCGCCCGTCCGCCATAGCGTCATGAATCTGGAAGACCTGCTTTGCCAGGTCGACGCTGAAGATGCCTCCTTTCCCTATGGTGACTTCAGCATCACTATCTTGGCACACCATGATGCCGTCGGGCGGGGGCATCCACGCCATCAATAATGCTGCCCCCTCATTTGGCACAGCTTGCCCGGGGCAGCGTAGCCGGCTCGGGCAAGCTCGACTAAGTAGCACGCGGCGAAGGTTTCAGCTTGTGCGCCGCTTGAGCAGCCAGCCAAGGAATGCTTTGTCCGGATCTTTCAGCTGTACCTTTCCGCTTTCCTCCCAGAACCTGCGCCAGTTGGCCTCAAGCGCATAAACATCTGCCCCTGGTTCCAGCTCTCGTGCCTCTTCCAAGGTGCTTGAACGGAGAAGCGGAGCACCCGGGGCGTCCCGCTCCATCACATGTCCCCGACGACAGAAGCGGACAAGATCGCCTTCCTCCTCGATCATCCCGTAGTCAGGAAGATGATCTGCGCAGATCATCTTCCGCAGCGATGCTCGGAACACCCGTAGAGGCGCACTCGAACCCGATTTCTTGTGCAACACCGCCACACTCACCCGCCATTCCGGCTGCCGCCCGCAATGCTTGCGTGCCAGCTCATAAACACGTCGCTCCAACGGCTTGCGCAAACGGAAGTAATCACGGCTTAGGGTCAGCACCGATTTTGCCAGCACCGCCCGATAAAGCCAATCGCTCAGAGTAACCGCTACAGAGATCATCCGTCCTCCGCGGCTCTTGCGTCGGATCTCCCAGCTCTCGATCAAACCGAAACCTGCGGTACTCTCCTCGCCACCTGTCGTTAGGTTAGTTGAAATGCGCGTACCGGCAAGTCGCTCGAAAGCTTCCTTGAGCCGGGTATACGCATCCCCTGAGGTATCACGGTTGGTGGCCACAAGCAGGTCGTGTGCCTTCAGCACTAGGTGGCGCGAAGTCTCCCGACCAGCATTCAACGCTGCCACCAACTGGCTGACGCAGTAGATCAGAATGTCCTTATCATGGATCGTCGCCCGGCCTTTCACACTCGGAACTACCTGCACCTGCGCACCATTGTGCTCATAGCTCAAGATACGCCGATCGGGACGGGTCGAGAGCGAGAAGACCGGGTGCTCCATAGTGCCAAGATCGTCCTTCGGGCTCGCGCCGAAAATATCGCAAAGAAAGAAATCTCCGGTCGGATGCCTGTCTGGGAGGAGCCCCCCTGCCCCGATCTCACCTGTCGTCATCCAGCCTGCCTATCCCCTTCAGTCTGCTTTGCGCAGATCTGTGCTGCCCCGAGTCTTTCGGGGTTTCAGTGACACTAGCCTAGAGCTGCCCACAAACTGCGTCCAGCGCAGTAACGGCGGATCAGAGTCGCCCAATCGGCGGTTCAGAGTCGGAGAAACGGGGTTTCAGAGTCGCAAAGCGTTAACATACATGAGATAAATCTATTAGAATCATATCGTTGCAGCTTTCCTCATGCTCCGTAACAATATAACTAACTAAATTCTAACTAAAAAATATCTTCCCATCCCGCTCCACCCTAGGGATCAAGGGAAAAGCTCGACAGATTTCCTTAGAAAATATAGAAATGTGCGGTCTTTCCTTCCATGTACGCATTTTTGTGGTATTCTTCCCAAAAGTACGCACATGAGGCGTTAGATGCGAGCAGAGACACGGGGCATTTTGCCCCCCTATTTCAATATTGATCCAGATAGCGCGTGCGGGGCGCTCGGTGCTCCCGCCTCCACACCCGGTTTCGGCGAGATTGCACGGGCCTGTGAAGCAGGCAGGGCAGACCTTGCGAGCCGCGGTCTAGAAGAAAGCGGCACTCGCCGATTGCGCCTGTTCTCAACTTGGGAAATTACCCGCTATCTCATTCCCGTAGCCACCGGCCATTTCCGCCGCGTGCTTAAACAGAACCCCCAACTGCCGCAGGGCCGCTCCGAGACCGAGGGAGGTGCCAAGTGGTTCACCCTCGACGAGGTTCTGCAGTTACGTGCATTTTTTGGTCATGAGGGATCAAAGGCTAAAGAGTACCTGCCTTATCGGCCCAAGGGTCAACCCGCCAAGATGGTCGCAGTAGCCAACTTTAAAGGAGGCGTCGGCAAGACCTCGACCGCCGCGCACCTGGCAATGTCGGCGGCCCTCGACGGATACAAGGTGCTGGTGGTCGATCTCGATAGCCAAGGCTCGATGACCTCGATCTTTGGGGGCAGAGTAGAAGACGAGTGGCAGACCGTCTTCCCCCTCGTCGCTCGTCATTATGCCCGTTATTTAAGGGGTGAGAACCAGCGGCGGCTGGATCGGGGTGAGGTCCCTACCCCGCTTGATGACACGTTGACCGAGGCGCTTGACGTCGCTGCCTCTTCACTGGTGCAAAAGACCCATTGGCCAAATATCGATCTCATTGGTGCTCAGTTGAACCTCTACTGGGCCGAGTTCCAGATTCCAGTCTGGCGCATGCAAGCGCGAGGCTGGAAGCTCTGGGACGCGCTGACTGAAAGTCTCGAAGCGGATGGGTTGCTTGATGCGTATGATGTAATTTTTCTCGATACGCCGCCCGCACTCGGCTACCTAACGATCAACGGGCTGGCCGCAGCGGACATCCTTCTGGTGCCGCTCGGAGCCTCTTTCCTTGAGTTCGACTCTACCGGTCGCTTCTTTGATATGCTGCATTCGACCTTCGGCTCGATCGAGGAGGCCGAGAACCTCGCTGCTCGAGCGCTCGGGCGCGAGGAACTGAAATTCGAATGGGACGCGGTGCGTGCCGTGGTCACCCGCTACGATGGCACTCAGCAAGCCGAGCTCGCGGCACTGATGCAGGCTTATCTCGGACAAGTGCTTTCGCCGCACCGACAGGGTTTCACGGCGCTCATCGGCCAGGCTGGAGAACAGGTGCAGGGCATCTACGAGGCTGACTACCGCGATTTCAATCGCGAAACCTATGTGCGCGGGCGCGAGACCTTCGATGCTACCTATGCGGCCTTCAAACAGCTGCTCGTCGGAGCTTGGCGGCGCGACGAGCTAGCGCAACAGGCGGCAGCGGAGTGAAGTTCGCTCTGTGTCATGACCCGCATACGATGCACGCTCCTTTGTTTCGCGCGCGAAACATTTTGTCGGTGCGCCTGACGCACACCTCGGCACGCATCCCTTTTTTGTTCGGCGCCATGCCGCATCTCGAAACCGGAAAGTTCCCATGGCCAAACGTAAACGTCTGACACCCGCCAACCCGATGTTCCTTGATGCCCCAGAAGAGCCCCGGATCGAGGCGGCGCGACGCGCACCAATCGCCGACGTGGCGGCTGACAGCTCAGCCACCGCCGCTCTCGCCGAAGTCGCCGGAGAACTCAATCGGGCTCGCGAAGGTGGCCGGATGATCAGCGCACTGCCGCTGGCGCAGATCGAACAAGGTTATCTCGTCCGTGACCGCATCTGGGTTGATGATGAGGACATGGGTGCGCTGATTGCCTCAATCCGCGACCGCGGCCAGCAGACGCCAATCGAAGTCGTAGCGCTGTCGGACGGACGCTATGGGTTGATCTCGGGCTGGCGCCGCTGCCAAGCGCTGATGCAGTTGCTGGAGGAAGGGTGTGGAGATGGCACGG
This sequence comes from Salipiger sp. CCB-MM3, assembly GCF_001687105.1. Classification (NCBI taxonomy): domain Bacteria; kingdom Pseudomonadati; phylum Pseudomonadota; class Alphaproteobacteria; order Rhodobacterales; family Roseobacteraceae; genus Salipiger; species Salipiger sp. CCB-MM3. The sequence goes on along the minus strand of NZ_CP014601.1, from coordinate 34,124 downwards.
TGTTGGCATTGGAGCGCCGTCCGGAAAGCGCGTCGGACGCGTACCGCGCCATGGTCGAGGAAAACGAGATCCGTGCCGGATTGAGTTATTTCGAGCGGGCGCGCATTGTCGAAGTAGCGGTGGCCCAAGGTGTATTTGAGACCCGGAAGCAGGCGCTTCAGAGCCTTTTCGCCTCAGCTTCACGGGCCAAGCGCTCGAAAATCGGCAGCTTTGTTAGCCTGGTTGAAGGGCTGGGCGAAACTCTGCGCTTCCCTCAAGCGATCGGCGAGCGGCTGGGGCTACAGCTGGCGAGGCAGCTTGAGCGTGTACCATCAGCAGTGGGAGCCCTAACGCAGTCCTATGAATTGGCCCGCCCTGCGACAGCGGAAGAGGAGCTTGCGCTGCTCGCTCGCTGGGTGAGAGAGGAAGAAATCGCGGAAGCGACTGAGGATGCTCCGATGTCACGGTCTCCCAAACTCACCGCACCAGCACCCGTGACGAGCCAGCCACGTCCAGGTCTGAAAGTCTGCTTCCATGCTGAGAAGAAGCGATTAGAACTGTCAGGCACGGCGCTGACCGAAGAATTGCACGCGGCTCTTCTGTGCTGGATCTCTCAGGAACCTTGAAAATAGTTAGTCTCTATCTGGCGGCTAGAGCCTGTTTCGCGCGCGAAACATGTTGTCGTAGGACTATTTAAATGGATGCAGTAGTTATTGCTTGCAGCGGTTTTTCGCAAAGCTTCTGATCAGGTCGCGCAGCGCGTCTGAGACGCTTAGCCCTTTGAACATTTGATCTCTTCGGAACTACCCCCTTGCAAGCTATGGCGCACGAACAGCGTTCGTACAAAGTTTCCTGCGTCGAGTAGAAAGCCGGGGGGGGACAGTGTCGAGCCAGGCGTAGCCGCGCGTCATCTGGTGAACGTGGAACGGCTTCTCTTCCAAGAATATTTCCAAAAGGAAAACGATTTGAGCTCTCCGCATGACGAGGGGGTGACTGCCCGGGCTTGCCCAGAGGCGCTGCCGTAGGGGAAGTCCGGGCGGCGTAGTATGAAGGTGGCGCCTGCGGCTTCTAGATGGTGCCGCGTACTTGTCCTTGCTATCAAAATCCACCACGTCGTGGCGCTCGGGATCGACGACCCGATAGTCAACGAGAGTGCCGCCTTGCGTGATGTCATATCTTCCTTCCCCTTTTCTGCCCCTCGCGGTCGATGAAATGTTTCGCGCGCGAAACATTTATCCTCACGGCCTCCTAATCATGGGCCTGTTCGCAAGGGCGTTGTCCTGTCCTTAAGCGCCGCCCAACGCCATGGCAGGTCCGCAATGGGCGCTAGGCTAGTTCATTCGGGTGCAGCTCGGGTCAATGGCGTAGCGCGCATTGCGGCCTAGACGGTGCGTGCCTGAAGTACTCTGATCTACGTAGGAACCACTGATAATGTCCCAAGGCATTCTCTAATCGCCTCGGCCAAGGGCTGATCCTCAAGCGTTTCCTTCGAGCGTGGCGAGCTCTGGGGTTCTCTCCGCGGTCGCCGCGTTGGTGCCGCATGTTGGCGTTCAGGGACGGGCGGATCGAAGTGGTGTGCGCGGTCGATGCGCCGCACCTTGGGAGCGATCTCACCCTCGCCATGCGTCCCGGCTGGACGCATTCAGTCGTACTTCGAAGAATGGTGTCGTTCTGATTGTGCCTTACGCCATAGCTACCTCCTTGAAGAGGGTGCCAGACCGCCCCATGGCATGCAGCGTAGTGGCGATCTTCCGCGCGAGGGCCACCTTTGCCTTGCGTGGCCCCGTTCTCTCAGCAACTGCGCCGGCCCAATCACGCAACCGGGAACCGTCCAGATTTCGGTAGTAACTCGCGTTCGCTGCTTCGTAGAGGCACTTGCAGGCAAGGCGATCGCCGCGCTTTGAGATCCGCCCGTTTCGGCTCACCTCCTCGGAATCGTAGCGCTTCGGGGTCAAACCGAGGTACGCCCCGGCACTTAAGGATCGGCGAACCCGGTCGGCATCGTCGAAGGTAGCGACCATCTCCATGGCGGTGATTGGGCCGACCCCGGGAGCCGTCATCAGCAGCGGAACCGTTGCGTGTTACCTAGAGATCGCCCATATCCGACCGTCGCGCGCGGCGATGCGGACCACGATGTCGCTGCGGTCTTGAAACAGAGCTGGGAAAATCGGAACGAGCTCTGGCGCCACAGCTAACTCCTGCCGAGCGATCTCCTCGGCGCGCCGCTTGAGGCCCCTGACACGCTGGCCGAACCATTCGCTTTTGGGGACGCGCGCATCTGGAATGCCGCAGAGAGCCTGAAAACAACCCAAAATTGCTGTGTTTGGTTTCGCTGCCGATGTTGGTGCTTCAGGCTGGCGCTCCCTTTTCCAGAGCTAGTAGCAGAGCATTGGCTTGGGGATCAGGCGGGGACTGGAAAGGCAGGCTTCGCCCGGTGGCAACCTATAGAAAGAGGGAGCGGTTGTCCTGAGTGAAATCGTAGTAGAGGCTTGTATCGCGCTTAAGCTCGGCGTCCCAGCTTTCCGAAAAGATCCCGCGCAGGTTGCTAAGCCTGCGGAGCGTGAGAACTCTCGCCTCGGGAAGCGTGGGATCTTGAAAGTGCATAAAGATCTCCGGCTTCTTTTCGCTTCTTCTGCCACATGTCCGGCCATTATTTCTCGCAGAAAGGGGCCGGAGTTTGACACCTAGTGGGTACTGTGACCATTGGGTGTGACGTAAATTGGAGGCCGGAAGTGACGGAGAAACAGGGTAGGGCAGGGCGCGTGGTGGCTGTGGTGGTCACCTATAACCGGCTAGAGAAGCTGCAGGTTACCTTGGCGCGGCTGCTGCAATCTCCGCTAGAGGTCTTGCAGGCTATTCTGGTTGTCGACAATGCATCTACCGATGAGACCGCGGCCTGGCTGGCTGGTCAAAATGATCTGCGGCTGACGATCCATCGCTGCGAAACCAATACCGGCGGAGCAGGGGGCTTCGAGACCGGTATGCGCTTGGCAGTAGATTACTTCGATCCCGATTGGGTTCTGGTGATGGATGACGACGGAAGGCCCGAGCCTGGCACACTGGAGTTATTCCATGCGGAAGACCGCGCTTGCGCTGAGGCTTGGGCGGCAGCGGTCTACCACCCAGATGGGCGCATCTGCGATATGAACCGTCCTTGGCTCAACCCGTTTTGGCATCACGGGGTGTTCTTGAGGACGATTTTCGGTAAGGGGAGGGATGGCTTCCACCTTGGTAGAGAAGAATACGAAGCTGGTCGGTGCTGTGATATTGACGGCACGTCTTTCGTTGGGCTTTTCGTCTCCCGCGCTGCGATCGCACGGGGAGGCTACCCCGACGGGAGCTTGTTCATTTATGGGGATGATGTTCTTTACACGCTTGGTATCACCAAGGCGGGAGGGCGGATCGTCTTCGACCCGACGCTACGTTTCGAGCATGACTTCTCCTCGATGACCGAAGCGGACCGCCGTTTCAGCCCATTATGGAAGAGCTACTATCACTACCGCAATCTACTGATGGTTTACCGATTGGTCTCCGGGCCTTTCTTCGTATTTGTGCTCCCTGCGGTGACCTTCAAGTGGTTGTTCAAGATAAGATTCCACGGAGGAGAGAGGCGGGCATTTCTGAGCTACTTGCTTCGAGCGCTGCGCGATGGCCTCCTGCGCCGGACCGAGGTGGGGCATGCAGAGGTGATGAACTGGGTACGCCGCAGCTAGTGGCTCTGACGAGGAAGAAGGACGAGCGCTGCATGAATGCATCTGCAAGATCTGAACTGCAGCGCTGGACGATTTCACCGTCAATCCGATCCATTGATGCAGGGACCGGACATTTACGAGGAGATTAAGCGTTCAAGATTTGCCGGTGGTAGCGGCCGAGTAGGACCACTCCCATGAAAAGCAGAGTCAACCCAACAGTAACTACGTAGCTCGTTGATACAAAGTGCGCTTCGTAGGAAGGAAAAAAGCCTTTCCGCATTAACGCCGTGATATGTATTAGCGGGTTGAACCACAAAACACTTTGCGCTGCTGCTGGCATGCTCTCGTAAAGGATCAGCACACCGGATGCGATGAACAAAGGTCGGGTGATGATTGACCAGATTTGATCCCAGATAGGGAATAAGCCGAAGAGCGCACAGTTCAGGGTTCCGACGCCGAGGCCAACAAGAAGCGTCAGAAGCATAGATTCGATAATGGGGGGCCAACTGAGCGCAATCGGATCATCATGCATGACGAGCACGATCCCCAAGATCAAATATGCGACGAGAACACCGGTAAGCGCGTTTAGAAGAAGGCGAGCAACAATGGCATCTACCCAAGTGATTATTGGGTAGCTCAGCAATGATTTTGAGAACTTGAGTGAACGTGCTGTGGTGTTCGAGATAGTTTGATGCAGGGCGAACGGAATGTGGCCCGTGGCGAAAAATAGCAAGAAACTGTTGCCGAGTGGAGGGGTCCGGAGCAGCAGCGAGAACCCGATTGCCATAATGGCGATCATGCCAAGAGGTTCGAGCACGGCCCAAAGATAGCCACCGGGCGAGCGACCGTAGCGGGTCAGCATTTCGCGGAGTATCAGAGCTGTAACGGTCCGAGCCATACGAAACCGTCGCATACGGCCCTGGCCAACCGGGGCTGGAGAGTGAAGTGGTGCCGTCGTCAAGGATGTGTGCCTTTGCTGTGGCGATGTTTGAACCTACTATGTTAGTGTTCAGAGCAAATGCAAACGGGGTTTAGGGCCAAACGTTGACAGGCGAGAACGACGAAGGAGGGCCGCCCAGCGCAGAAGGGCGGGCTCTCAAACCACGCGGTAGAAAAGTAACAGGGCGGGGCGGTAAGAAAAAAAAATCTCCTGAACGTCTGAGAGTAAGGAAGACATCCACCAGAAGCGCGCGAGGTGGAAATCGAGAGCAGAAAGCTGCCAATGAGGCGCTGCCAAGTGCCGTCCCGACGCTTCCGCTAGCGAGTCCCGCGCGTATGCGCCGACGGCATTGGGGAGTTTTAGGAAGTTTCCTGGGGGTGGTGCTTCTTCCTCTGCTTTTGGTGGCGCTCTACCTGTGGCTGATAGCGGAAGACCGCTACAGTTCCACTACGGGATTCACCGTGCGGCAGGAAGAAGGTCAGGCGTCGTCGGAACTCTTGAGTGGGTTGGCGCAATTTACCGGAGGGGGCTTGGCTCACGACGGTGACATTCTATACGAGTTCATTCGTAGCGAGAACATTGTGCGTCGCGTGGACGCTGAACTCGACCTGCGAAGCTACTACGGGGGGTATTGGGAAAGTGACCCGATATTCGCACTTTCACCAGATGCTTCCATCGAAGACCTGCACAAATATTGGGGGCGGATCGTTCTCGTTTCCTATGACGAAGGGTCCGGATTAACTCAGATCGAGGCACGTGCCTTCGATCCTGACATGGCTCAAAAGATCGCTGATGCGATCGTTACTGAAAGCCAAGAGATGGTCAACACGCTCAACGACAGAGCGCGAGAAGATGCGATACGATACGCCAACATCGAACTGGAAGAAACACAGCAAAAGCTCCGCGCAGCACGTGAAGCTCTGACAAAGTTCCGCACTCGGACCCAGATAGTCGACCTTTCGGCGGATATTCAGGGGCGCATGGGGGTGATGAATAACCTTCAGCAGCAACTTGCACAGGAACTTGTGGCCTTGGATGAGTTATCTAGCTCAACGCAAAGCGACGATCCGAGGCGAACTCAAGCGCTCCGACGTATTCAGGTTATTCGAGATCGGATCGCTGAAGAACGGCGAGTTTTCGCGAATACGAAGGTGCCAGGTACAGACGAAGATTATCCAACTCTAATTGCAGAATATGAAGGGCTTACGATTGATCGGGAGTTTGCAGAAAAGGCGTATAGTGCAGCTCTTGCGGCCCGCGATGCGGCATACGCAAACGCAGAGCGCCAGACGAGATATCTAGCGACCTATATTCACCCAACGTTGCCGGAAAGCCCGGAGTATCCACAGCGACCCGTTCTGTTTGGGCTTTCCGCTTTGTTTCTGCTTCTGAGCTGGAGTATCGGTGTTCTGATCTACTATTCAATTCGGGACCGGGACTGATGGTACTGTCATGATCCGCTTCGAGAACCTCACCAAGGGTTATCGTGTAGGGGGCGAACGTAAGGTCGTGATCGACAACCTCAGCCTCACGTTACCCACGGGAAAGTCGCTCGGATTGCTGGGGCATAACGGTGCGGGCAAGTCAACGCTCATTCAAATCATTGCTGGAAACTTGTCGCCTGACCACGGCCGAGTGATTTCCGATGGCACGATTTCTTGGCCGGTTGCGTTTGGCGGTTCCTTTCATCCTCAGATGACGGGCGCGCAGAACGTTCGCTTTGTTGCACGAATTTATGGCGTCGATACTGAGAGCTTAGTGGAGTTTGTCGAGGATTTCTCTGAATTGGGAAAGCATTTTCACATGCCGGTTCGGACCTACTCTTCCGGTATGAAGTCCAGGCTCACTTTTGGGACTTCCATGGGGATCCAGTTCGATACCTACTTGGTTGATGAGGTCACGGCGGTTGGAGATGCTAGGTTTCGAAGAAAGAGTCGTGTGGTTTTTCGAGAAAGAATGGCAAATAGCAGTGCGATCCTAGTGACCCATAACATGAGAGAAATGAGAGATTTCTGTGATGCAGGGATCATGTTGCATGAGGGGAAGCTCGAATATTTCGAAGATCTTGAAGAAGCGATCACCACCTATGAGAAGTTGATGGAGTGAGCGTGACCGTTGCCGCCAAAGCAGCAGTGGAAGCCCGCTGTCCTACTCATTTTCAACATCCGGATGGGCCTCTGGGCCGGCTCTTGGCAGATGTCACTGACTGACCCCGGCCCTATCTGCTGTGAGACCTTGTGCAGTGCTTACTTGAAGCTCAAGGGCAAGCCGCTCGAGCTGCTTTTCAGGCTTTTTGCAGGAAGCTGGATTGCGTCGCGGAACCATCCTGTCATACGGAGGTCGGAACCTTCTGGAAGACCGACCTTGCCGCCTTGGAACTTGGTATAGAACACAATGACGAAAGATTTCATGCTTAGCTCAGACCTGATCGATCAATGCTATGTGGAGGGCGGGGAGCCAGACGGCATGGACGACGCCGATACGTTGAGGGACGATTACTATCGGGAGCAGGCGGCAGCTATTCATCGAATATACGGCACTCTGTATCCAGAAGGACGGAACCGCTACCTACTTAGGCGCCTCGACAGCCCTGTGGGTGATGCCGCAGGTACGAAGATTCTTGCGAGGGCAGTGGATAAGCCTGAGACCTCGGAGGTGGCGGGCTTCCATGTATTGGACGAAGCCTACATGGGAACCTATGAGGCCGGTGGTTCGCCTGAGGATGGCGTCGCGATGACGATTACGGCTGGCATTCCTCATCGCCCACCTCAAGGAGAAGTTGCCCCTGTTCGAACGTCTCCGGAGTTCGGCAACCGCAGCAGGCTTGCACAATGGCTAGTCTGGAAGTCACCCGTTCTTTTTGAGCAGGTGAAGTACTACTATGAGCAACGATCACTGCGCTTCCGCCCCGAGCGTCATTCTTTCTCCCCTGTAAAGCGGGCAACATCCCACCCGTTTGGCTCATTGACAGGGCCCAGAGATACTTCAAAGTCACCGTCCATCCTTATCGGTTTCCACTGGTTGGAAACAGGCGGCGCGGAGAAACTGGCTTTCGATAGTGTAAATTGGGCGTTGCAGGCTGGGTTCAGAGTACTGATAGTGGCGGATGTTCCAGAGGTGCAGAGGCTGGCATCAAAGCTGCCCGATGATCCCAACGTCGAGTTCATTCGGCTGGATGCCTATTTGCCTAGGTGGCAACTATTCGACTTCCTAGAGGCTCTGGTAAGGGCCGAAAATGTGCGTGCCATGCACATACATCACAGCACGGGCCTCTATGATAACCTGCTGAGAATTAAAGCTGCTTTCCCAGACCTTGTGGTGATAGATAGCACTCACATCATTGAGCACGAAAATGGTGGCTTCCCCAGAACCTCGGGGGTATGGAGCAACTATATCGACTATCACCATGTAATCAGCAGAGAATTGGCCGCATTCTATCTTGATGTCTTCGGACAATCCCAAAAGGTGAAACTTGGGAGGATGCTTCCGCCACGTAGTGACGCGGAACCCGAGATTGAGCCGGTTTTCAACCTCGAGGCCGGCCAACGCACTTGTCGATTGGCTTTCATAGGCCGCATGGTGCACCAGAAGCGCGCGCCACTTGTCGTGGATGTTATGCGAAGGCTCCAGAAGTGGGCTAAGGGGCAAAACATCAACTTGCACCTGGATATGGTTGGAACCGGTGCTTACCTGGAAATCGTTCGAGCGATGATCGGCAAGGAGAAGCTCGGTGCTGTTGTCACACTGCACCCGGCGGATGCGGACGTTCCTAGCATCCTTAGAAAGTCCGACATCCTACTGATCCCATCAAGCAATGAGGGTCTGACGCTGGTAGGTTATGAAGCGATCGGGAATGGGGCTATACCTATCTCTACCGACGTTGGTGGGCAGGATGAGTTGATACCCGAGGAATTGTTGCTTCCCGCAGAACCACGGAAATGTGTGCGTGCAGCTGAGGCTCTGATCGTGCGTTTGATGACAGATTCAGAGTTCTTGGAAAAATGCAAATCCAGCGTTGCCTCTAAATACCATGATCTTCGCCGTGATCCGAGCGCCGAAGATGTTCTCACTTCCCTGTACCGCGATATTCTCGAAGGCTCCAAGACCACATGACACCGACATCCTCGATTGCAGCCGTCATCGTCACCTACAACCGAGTAGATAAACTTGCCAAGGTTCTAGATGCTCTTGAGGGGCAAACTAGGGTCCCCGACAAAATTTACGTTGTCGACAACGCTTCTACGGATGGTACTCGAGACCTCTTGGAAAAGCGTGCTTCGGAGAGACTGGTACACCTGCGGCTTGCGAAAAACATAGGTGGGGCCGGGGGCTTCAACGCAGGTATGAAGGCGGCATACGCTGACGGGTTTGACCTCATCTGGATCAGTGACGATGATGCATATCCACATGAGGATGCGCTGGGGAAATTGATCGATGGTCTCGCAAGGTTCGAGGAAGTCAGCGGCCACAGACCTACGTATGCTTGCTCAGCTGTGCGTTGGATCGACGGAAGCTGGTGTGAAATGAACACTCCTGCAACGGTGTGGGACTGGCCCAGATTCTACAGTGCAGAAGACCGCTTCTTCATGGTCCGCTCATGCAGCTTCGTGTCCGTTCTCGTTCCGCGATGGGCAATTGCTCAGCATGGGTTCCCGATCAAGGACTACTTCATTTGGTTTGATGACGCTGAGTACACTCAGCGCTTGGCCATGGCGTATCCGGGTATTTTCATTCCTGACAGTTTGGTCACACATGACGTCGGCGTGAACCAAGGGGTTAATTACGGGATGATCACCGAGCAATCGATCTGGAAATACAAATACGGAGCGCGAAACGAAACATCTTTCCGGCGACGCGAATTCGGAATGCCTGGCGTTCTGGAGTTTCTCTATCAGGTTCGTACTCAGATGGTACAGGGGCGGCTGCCGAAGAAGCTCCGCTGGCCAATTTACAAAGCGATCTGGAACGGAATCTGGTTCCGGCCTGAAATAGAAATGCCTCCGCAGAATGATTGATAGAATCTAGATGAAGCGACTTTATATACATATCGGTCATTACAAGACCGGTACCAGTGCGTTGCAGAAATACTGTTCGGACAATGCTGCAGAGCTGGCCAGATGCGGATACTTCTACCCTCCTTGCGCTCGGCCTGGGAATAACCCAACCAACCATGGGGACCTGTCTCTTCTCTTAGCGAACAAGCACGGGTTCGTGCCTCCAGCGTGGTATCACGCAACGAGAGATATAGATAAGGTTTACGCGGAGTTTCTGCAGAGCGCTCGAACTGCTTCGCAACAGAACATCGTGATCTCGAGCGAAGAGTTCATGCAACTGGCGCTGCGCGAGAATTCAGAAGCAGCCATAGACGAACTTCGGAATAGGCTGTCGGAATTTGATGTGCGGATCGTGATGTACATCCGTGATCCAATGGCACTCCTCAAGTCTTGGTACAACGAGGTCAACAAAGCGCCTCAAGGCACACGTCCTTTTCCTGTATTCTTCAAGAACCTAAATCCAGATTTTCTTGCCCAAGAAGCTGTCTGGAAACGCTTTTCGAATACCTTCGGGGAAAGAGCAATGATTGTGCGCAGTTACAAGTACGTCGGCTCGGACCATATTCGTGATTTTTTGGAAGGCATCGGATGCGAACATGAGCCCGCGGGGGATGAAGTTCGAGAACAGATCGCGCAAAGCATGGACACGCTAGAGCTGATCCGGATTTCGAAGCGCCGCGATTCAGACTTTGATGACGCAACGCTATCTCGAACAGGTCCTATGAAAAAACTTCAGGAAAAGATTGAAAATATTAACTTCCGATTTTCTAAGCTATCCAGCCTATCAGATCTACCTGTGGAGAGCACACTGTCTCTAGCTAGCGTGTTCCGGCATCATGAGCGCCTCATCGCGCCTCTTATTAAGTATAAGTGTGTGAATGATAAGGAGGCAAATATCCTTAGAGATGCCGCGATCTCACTGGAAAAAGAGGATCCAGAGGCTGCTCTTGTACTAATGCGGACTGCTTTGTCTATTAGGCCAAATGGTAGGTTTATCGCAGAAAAACTGAAAAAATATGAGTGCGGTTTAAGAAATTGATCAGATTTCCATGTCGACGTAAGCGGTGTCTGCGGTCCACCGGAATGCCGTTTGGCGGACTAAATTAAAAAAATCTCTCTGGGTCGATCAACTCGCGGCGGATGGGTCACCATCCGCCGGGTTTTATTGCGGTAGTAAGAGCCGTTATATTTTTTGACGAGTAAGAATTTCGGCAATATCCGACATGCTATCGTCAATTTCCCCTATGACTTTCGAGTTCTTTTCAATTTTTGACATCTGGGAATGCGATAGCGAGATATTTCTAGTTCTGCTGTGGTGATTTGCGGCCCATGTCTTCCCAGATTTTTTTAGCGCACTAAAAATCATTGCGCTCTTCTCGGTTAATGCTTCTATTTCATTCGTGGCGAAGTGATTTTCAGGGGTCAGATCAATTTTTTCGTCTACCGCCTCATCAACGCAGCGTTCCAACGCCTCCTGCATTAGGGGTCGATCAAAGAACAAATTATCTAGATTTTTCGCATCGTCTAGATAAGACGATACAAGTTTTTCTGCAGTATTCTTGTCTAGCTTAGGCTTGTCTCCTGAGTTATCGCGTTCGGAAAGAAAGTGATTTGCCAGGGCGCCACCGAGAAGGCTTCTCGATTTCGCTTCTAGTCCGAGGTTCTTGAAGTTTTCTTGAACGATCCTAATTCCGGCGAGGGCTTTTGTCGTAACTGAAACATTTGCTTCTACGAGTCCCGCTGTATGGAACGGGGCTCCATCTAAAACGTCCGAGAAAAAGTCCTTGGATATGTCTCCATCTATCAGCTCAGACCGGATAAAGGGCTTGAGAGAAAAATTCCCTCCGAATTGGTTTTTCCACCGACCAAATCTTTTGGCGTAAGAGAATGTCAAAGGTTCGTTTTTTTGCAGAGAGTGAAGGAAGTCATCAACATCTCCATAAAACTGACCAGTCTTTGTTCTTTGGATATAGGCTGCGATGAAGCGCGACGCATGAGGCCGAACGTAAGCAATTATTTTTGCGTTTTCAGCTATGTGCTCAGGCAGGTGATTCAGAAGTGCTTTATGCAAAACCTTAGGCCTAATGGATGAGAAGAACTCCGAGGAGATAATTGCAATGTCTCCATTGCCATTAGATAACCACTCTTTGACGCTCTGAAACTGCTCCTTCCGATCATCTTTTCCGCTAGGTTTCAAAGAATTTGCCAGTGCAATTGCGTTTAGCTTCTTCCAAGGAAGAATTTGCTTGGATTCGCAATTTACGAGCCCGTTGTGCAGCACGCTTTGTATCGTAGTTGTCCCTGTCTTTGGGTCACCAATGTGTATAATAAGCTGCTTCTGAGTGATCGGAGTTGTCACGGTTTCTTGCATTTTTCGATTTCTGCCTTGAGCGTTTTTAGGTCGTGAAGGTATATTTTAGCCAGTTGACTTTGGTTGAGCGATTTTGTTGTGTTTCGTGAGGGCGATCATTCTTCTAATGATATTATCGGCCCTGCTTATTGGTTTCTTCTCTCCCAAGAAGTCTTCAGCTCAGAGTCTAGTTCCGGTAAGATGTCTTTGAAGTGGTTAATGTTTCCTTCGTGGACTTCTACAAACATAGCGCCTGCTTCTATGGCTTCATTTATTGTTTCCAGAAATATCTCTTTAGAGCAGGGATTTTTGGCGCCGTTCTTGCAGCCGACGATTTGTCTGTTTACTTGAAATGCAATATTTCCGCCATTTTTCCTTACCCATTTCATTATTGGAGGGTTTCCTATTGTTCCAGTTAGAACGGTATTGTTTATTATTGACCGATCGCCATAACTTATAGTTATGTCCTTTATTATATTGTTTATTGTTGTGTTTTTCTTATTGGCGACGCACTTGCCATGGTTGTCCACAGTAGGAAAGCGGTTTGAGCCGCCCACATAGGCTATTCCAATGTACTGGTCCGGAAAATGTTTAGCTATGGCGTTATTTGATTTGCGGATAGCTTGTAGAATTTTATTCTCACTGTAGCCGGCGGATGCCCATTCATCACACAGCTTCTTTTGAAAATTCGAGTTTTCAATTTTATTGTGCTTGTCTACTTTTACCTTAAAGGCCTCGGTCGGCATCAACCGTGTCTCTCCGGAGTGTACGACTGATAAGCCATTTTTTACCATTGCTAACGTTTGCCGAAGTTCTGAATCTTCTCTTATAAACTTTCCGAGCTCTTCAATTAGTGTATTGTATGATTTTACCTGTATTTCGTCCCAAGGTAATGGGACGTATGGTTGCGAGAAAGCATCGGAAGTTTTTGCCGGAATATTTATGTGTCGAGCTCCGAGCTCAAGAACCCAGTTGGGTGTGTACTTTCCGGCCATGATGACTAGCGTTGCCATTTTTCCAGAGCTATGGATAACTTTCATGACTTCGGCAAGATCATCAAATTTATAGACGCCCTCCTCAGGGTTCAATTGCGCCCACTTATATCTTAGATGTACAGCGCTCAGTCTGTTGTCAAATTCCACGACACATGGATTCTGGCAATCGTATGTGTGTTGCAGATCCTGACGCCATCGGTCGGGGTGCAATGAACTGCGCTCTACCGCATAGTGAATTCCACTCAGTCCTATGGCCTTCCATTCTTCTGCGGCGTGAGCGGAGCTAACTGCGAGAAAGAGCGCGAGGGTAGTTCGGATCAGTAGGAGCATGGCACCGGTTCCTCTTTGGGTCAGGGGTCCAAGTGAAGGGAAGCAGTATGATATCAGATAGTTTAGGTGTTTTTCTCTTGCGGCGTTTGGCCGCTGCGCATGAGTTGGGGTGATCAGTGCGTTAAAGGCGTCGCGAGCACCTTTCGTGCGACTCCCAAATCTAAGGGCTCCCCAAGCTTGTCGAAGAGAGGTTGCAAGGAAGCGACGTCAGCACAGGTTTTCTCATAGTAGACGTGGTGTGAGCAACTCGGGTTTGCTGCAGTGAATTCTGCAAATCGAGCATCCATGTCTTCGACTAGTTGCAAGACCTCCGCTTTTGGCTTGTTCGCCCACCACTTAGATTTTGAAACGTCCTCCCCGTTCCGAGAATTGAACACGAAAAATGCGTTGGGAAATGCGCGTTGGCAGAAGTTTAGGAAGGCTGGGAAGTTGGTGCCTAGACGCGGGTAGCGGACTTCCTTGAAACCTATCCAGCGCGTATCATTTGGCGGCTGAATCACCTCTTGAACGAAAACTTCCGCGAGGCGGGCTTCGAAACGGTTTGGCTTCAGTTTGTCGGCGCCATACCACGGGTGGGTGGGGGGCTGAGGTTTTTTACCCCAAACCTGCCGAGCCTTACGTGTGCTTCTGCTGGCCTGGAACAGACCTTCTAGCGCGAGGTTATTCTCACCTGTGATGTGGGCTCCAGGGATGGACTGGAGGAGGCTCTGAAGAACGGTTGAGCCGGAGCGGCCATAGGTAACGATGAAGATCGTACCTTTTACGTTCGGAAATGACTTGGAGATCATGTGAATGAGCGAAGCTCCGAGTAGGGCGGGGTACATTGTGTACCCCCATGTTTCTTTATAGCTGAATTCTTCAGTGCGAGGTGCCTAGGCCCGTGTGTCGCCTGAGGTAGGTAGCAACCTAACGTTCCCTCCCTCATAGCGGTGGTTTCAAGAAGGCAGGCATCGCAGTGCCAGTTCTCTGGCAGGCAAGAAATGCGGCTGCCGTATCGAGCGCTTCGCGGATCGTCACGTCCATGTCGAGGTACCGATATGTTCCTAGGCGGCCTACAAAAGTCACACCAGAGGAGGCTTCAGCAAGTTTGACGTAGTCTCCAAGAAGGGCTTTCTCGTCGACCATTCGGATCGGGTAGTAGGGGATGTCTTCTGGGTTGGCTGCCCGACTGTATTCTCGGTAGCAAACGGTGCCTTCATGTTCCTCCCAAGGGCTAAAATGCTTGTGTTCCGTGATTCTTGTCCACGGAACCTCGCGGTCGCCGTAGTTCATCACGGCACAACCCTGGTAGTCGCCGGTGTCGCTGAACTTTTCGAAATCGAGTGTGCGATAGCCGAGCCGTCCAAGTTGGTAGTCGAAATAGCCATCAAGTGGCCCGGCGTAGAACACGTGATCCGCTTCGGTTGCCATGTCTGGGGTGAAGCTTGTCTCGAGCGAAATGGTGATGTTTTCGTGGTCGAGAATGGCTTCGATCATCGGCGTATAGCCATTCTCGGGCATGCCTTGGAATTTGTGGAAGAAATAGTTGTCGTTGTAGGTGAAACGGACCGGCAGACGCTTGAGGATCGATGCCGGTAACTCGCGCGGCGAGCAGCCCCACTGCTTTTCAGTGTAGCCTTTGAAAAAAGCGGCATAGAGGTCGGGACCGACGAAGCGTAGTGCCTGCTCTTCGAAGTTCTGGGGCTCTTCAATCGAGGTGTCGGCCTGCTCTTCAAGAAATTTCCGGGCCTCGTCTGGGCGCATGGTCTTGCCGTAGAACTGATTGATCGTATGCAGGTTTACCGGCAACGAGTAGACCGCCCCTTGGCTGGTGGTCTTCACGCGGTTTTCGTAGGGCATGAAGCGGGTGAAGGCGTTCACATAAGCCCAGACCTCGGCATCGTCCGTGTGGAAGATATGCGGGCCGTAGGTGTGCACCATAACCCCGGTTTCGGTGTCGCGTTCAGTGTAGCAATTTCCGCCAATATGGCTGCGGCTATCGATAATCCGGACCTCGTGGCCCGCTTCTGCCAAGCGACGCCCGATAACTGCGCCGCTCAAGCCCGCTCCAACAAGTAGTACCTGCACGTGTCTTTCGCCCTTATGACTTGGTGTTGGGTCTTCGCATGCTTTGTTCCACAGCGGTTGTCGGGGCGCAATCTCTTGGCTTGATGATGGAGCACACGCCAACGAAACAGGCACTTTTGCGCACGTGACGTCGTGACCTCAGACTACCGGTCTATTGCGAATTCAGCTGCGCCATGCAGATCGCCCCGCTCATCAAGAGGCCCTTGCGCATCTTGGTCCTTTCGGAGCCAGCGCGTCAGCATCGATAGCCCAACGCCCAAGTCTCTGCGACCGTCCGCCGGGTGCGCGCGCTTGTCAGCGCCAGTGAACCAGCCGCACCGCCTCACGCTGGAACTCCGGCGTCGATCGTTTTCCATGGGAGAAAAACACCTCCTGGTTCTTCAGTTAGTGCTCTCCACTTTTCTCGGGCAAGTGCACCTGATGCAACGAGGAAGCGAGGAGGTCTCAAAACAGCGGAATATCACTGAAAGTGAGGGTGCCCTTACGTGAACAGGAAGTGATCAACAGTTTGCATGAAGTCGGTCGTGGTGTTTTCGACTTCGATGGTGGTATCGGTAAAGCTGATGATCACGTTGTTGCCGGTTTGCACGAAGTCGAGTTGGCCCAGATGCCGCGCGCCACTCGTGATTTCGATGAGGTCTGCGCCTCTTCCGAAGTCAGCAATAACGTCCGATCCGGCGTTGCCTCCAAACCGGAAGATATCCGCGCCGGCCCTACCGGTCAGCTCGTCGTCGCCCTTCCCGCCAATTAGGAGGTCTGCTCCCCTACCGCCATACAGGGAGTCTGCGCCTAATCGTCCGCGCAGTTCGTCGTCATCACCGAGGCCCTGCAGAACGTCGGAGCCTTTGCCGCCATACAGCAGGTCGTCACCTTCACCGCCTCTAAGTATATCATTGCCTTGCGAGCCGCGCAGAGTGTCGTCGCCCTCGCCCCCGCGAAGCGTGTCATCGTTGAAACCGGCGTTCAACGTGTCGTTCCCAATGCCGCCGATGAGAAGGTCTTCCCCATAGTAGCCGCGCAGGGTGGAGTCGTCATCATCAGCGACAACAATCTGGTCGCCATAGCGAATGGGGAGGGTCGGTAGGCTTGTTACGCTTTCCGCGGTACCTTGCCCATCGGCGTAGGAGACCGTCACGGTAATCGGCGCGCCGACATCGTCTTGGGTGAGTGTGTAGGTTGTCCCGGTGGCACCGGTGATATCAACGCCGCCGCGCTGCCATTGGTAGGAGAGGGACCCGAGACCGTCGACATCGGCGAGGGTGTTCGATGCGGTGAGGGTTTCGTTCTCGGTCGGCGAGCCGGAGATGATGACGCTGCCAGTGGGGGTGTCGTTGATGTTCTGGACCGCCGAGGTCGCGGCACTGGTTGCGCTTTCCGCCGTACCTTGGCCATCGGTGTAGGAGACCGTCAGGGTGATCTGCTCGCCGACATCGTCCTGGGTGAGCGTGTAGGTTGCCCCGGTGGCGCCGGTGATATCAACGCCGCCGCGCTGCCATTGGTAGGAGAGCGCGCCAAGACCGTCGACATCGGCAAGCGTGTTCGATGCGGTGAGGGTCTCGGCCTGTGTGGGCGTGCCGGAGATGATGACGCTGCCAGTGGGGGCGTCGTTGATGTTCTGCACCACCGAGGTTGTGGCGCTGGTTGCGCTTTCCGCCGTACCTTGCCCATCGGTGTAGGACGCCGTCAGGGTGATCTGCGTGCCGACATCGTCCTGGGTGAGCGTGTAGGTTGCCCCGGTGGCACCGGTGATATCAACACCGCCGCGCTGCCATTGGTAGGAGAGGGACCCGAGACCGTCGACATCGGCGAGGGTGTTCGATGCGGTGAGGGTTTCGTTCTCGGTCGGCGAGCCGGAGATGATGACGCTGCCAGTGGGGGTGTCGTTGATGTTCTGGACCGCCGAGGTCGCGGCACTGGTTGCGCTTTCCGCCGTACCTTGTCCATCGGTGTAGGAAGCCGTCAGGGTGATCTGCTCGCCGACATCGTCCTGGGTGAGCGTATAGGTTGTCCCGGTGGCACCGGTGATATCAACGCCGCCGCGCTGCCATTGGTAGGAGAGCGCGCCAAGGCCGTCGACATCGGCAAGCGTGTTCGATGCGGTGAGGGTCTCGGCCTGTGTGGGCGTGCCGGAGATGATGACGCTGCCAGTGGGTGCGTCGTTGACGTTCTGGACCGCCGAGGTTGCGGCGCTGGTTGCGCTTTCCGCCGTACCTTGCCCATCGGTATAGGACGCCGTCAGGGTGATCTGCGTGCCGACATCGTCCTGGGTGAGCGTGTAGGTTGCCCCGGTGGCACCGGTGATATCAACACCGCCGCGCTGCCATTGGTAGGAGAGGGACCCAAGACCGTCGACATCGGCGAGGGTGTTCGATGCGGTGAGGGTTTCGTTCTCGGTCGGCGAGCCGGAGATGATGACGCTGCCAGTGGGGGTGTCGTTGATGTTCTGGACCGCCGAGGTCGCGGCACTGGTTGCGCTTTCCGCCGTACCTTGTCCATCGGTGTAGGACGCCGTCAGGGTGATCTGCTCGCCGACATCGTCTTGGGCGAGCGTATAGGTTGTCCCGGTGGCACCGGTGATATCAACGCCGCCGCGCTGCCATTGGTAGGAGAGCGCGCCAAGACCGTCGACATCGGCAAGCGTGTTCGATGCGGTGAGGGTCTCGGCCTGTGTGGGCGTGCCGGAGATGATGACGCTGCCAGTGGGTGCGTCGTTGACGTTCTGGACCGCCGAGGTTGCGGCGCTGGTTGCGCTTTCCGCCGTACCTTGTCCATCGGTGTAGGAGATCGTCACGGTGATCTGCGTGCCGACATCGTCCTGGGTGAGCGTATAGGTTGTCCCGGTGGCGCCGGTGATATCAACACCGCCGCGCTGCCATTGATAGGAGAGGGACCCAAGACCGTCGACATCGGCGAGCGTGTTTGATGCGGTGAGGGTCTCGGCCTGTGTGGGCGTGCCAGAGATAAGAACATCACCAGTTGAAACACTGTTGGTGCCGAATACTTGTGCAAAGATGCCGGCGCCATTTCCGTCCTGGCCGATGGACGTCCAAGTCACCACAAATCTTCCGTCACCCAATTCGATAACGCTGGGTCCGGATTGGCTGTCATTCACGTACGTATTTACCTGGAACTCCTCACCTACGGAGACGCCATCGCTGTCGTAGCGCTGACCATAAATGCCGTAACCACTTCCATCTTGGCCATTCGAGTCCCAAATGAGGACAAAGCCGCCATCGCTCAGGGCCGTAGCGCTGGCACTTGTCTGCGTGTTCTCTGAGTAGCTGTTGACTTGGAATTCTGAGCCGACAGGAAGACCTTCTGCATCGTATCGCTGGCCATAGATGCCATAGGTACCGTTGTCTTGGGTGCCGGAGCTCCAAGTGACGATAAACCCACCATCGTTTAGTTGCGCAACGTGTGGATCGCCTTGCCAGCCGTCGATGTAGCTGTTGACCTGAAATTCGGAGCCTACGGCTGCGCCATCCAGATCATAGCGCTGTCCGTAAACACCATAGTCGCTGCCGTCCTGATCTTGCGACTGCCAGACGACAACGAAGCCACCATCGCCAAGGGCAGTTATGCTGGAGACATACTGCGTGCCGTCGGTATACGAATTGATCTGAAACTCTGAGCCTACGGCTGCGCCATCCTGATCATAGCGCTGGCCATAAATTCCCGCGCCGCCCCCATCTTGGCCGCTTGAATCCCATACAACAACGAAACTGCCGTCATTGAGCTCGGCAATGCTGGGGCGGTACTGACTGCCAGGCGCGTAAGTGCTGACTTGGAACTCCGCGCCGACGGCGTCTCCTGAAGCATCATAGCGCTGACCATAGACACCGAATCCGTCGCCATCTTGACCCTCGGATGCCCAAGTAACGACAAAGCCACCGTCGCCTAGCGCGGTAACGTCCGCGCCAGTTTGACGGTCAGAGGTGTAAGTGTTCACTTGGAATTCCGTACCGACCGGAGTTCCATCGGCGTCATAGATTTGCCCGAAAATGCCGAAGCTGCTGCCATCTTGGTATGGGGATACCCAAGTGACGACGAAGCCCCCGTCGGACAGAGCTGTGATGTTGGAAGCAGACTGATGGAAAGAGGTGTAAGTGTTGACCTGAAATTCAGACCCAAGGGAAACTGTGACGCCAGAAGAACTACGCGTTGTCATGGACAGACTCCGAATGCTCACTCATTACAAACTAACAGGAAACGGTCTATGGTCCCTGCTTCTGCCTGTCGAGTGCTGGGAGAAAGAAAAACCGATTGGGCAGGTCACCGCTGCTAAGCTTTTCGCCAAAGATGAGCGGGGGAGCTGAGTACCAGCAGATCCTTGAAGCTAGCGTTTGACGCCATTCGCGTGCGCAGCACTGGCCCGCGCATCAGACACTGACTGGAATCTGGACGAAACAACAGCTCAAGAGATCATGGTGGAGCCTCAACTCGAGAGGGCTGGCTCACGGTGTTGAGCTGACCCCATCGAGTGGTCCGGGTTAAATGCTAATGCATGGTCGGCCTTCGATCTATGGGGATGAAGGTCTCCGGTGCCGGTGTCCGATATCCAAGAGCGCTATGCGGCCGAGCGGTGTTGTAGTGCTTTCGCCATTGTTCGATGAGGATTTGCGCCTCCCTCAACGAGTAGAAGACCTCGCCATTGAGGAGTTCGTCCCTGAACCTGCTGTTGAAGCTCTCGCAATAACCGTTCTCCCAGGGTGACCCCGGCTCGATGTACGCGGTCTTCGCCCCCACCAGCTCGATCCAGTCGCGCACCTTCTGCGCGATGAACTCCGGGCCGTTGTCGGACCGGATGAACCGCGGCGGGCCGCGCTGGATGAAGAGATCGGTCAGGGCGTCCAGGACATCGGTGGAGTTCAGTCGCCTGTCGACACGGATCATTAACGCCTCCCGCGTATATTCATCGAGGATGTTGAGCGTCCGGTAGGTCCGGCCGTCACTGGTCCGGTCCTGCACGAAGTCGTAGGACCAGACGTGGTTGGGGTGCTCGGGCTTCAGCCGCACGCAAGAGCCATCGTCCAGCCAGAGCCTGCCGCGCTTCTTCTGCTTGTGTGGGACGACCTTGAGCCCTTCGCGCCGCCAAATGCGCGCCACCCGCTTGTGGTTCACCTGCCAGCCGGCACGCCGCAGCAGCACGGCGACCCGGCGGTAGCCGTAGCGGCCATACTCCCGGGCCAGATCGATGACGTCGGCGGTCAGCCGCGCCTCGTCTTCCCGGCCCTGTGGTGGCTTGCGCTGCGTGGAGCGGTGTTGGCCGAGCACCCGGCAGGCCCGGCGTTCGGAGATGCCGAGTGTCTCGCACACATGCTCCACGCATTCGCGGCGGCGCGAAGGGCTTAGAAGTTTCCCTGGGCAGCCTCGGTCAGGATCAGCTTCTCGAGCGTCAGGTCAGATACCGCCCGCCGCAGCCTCAGGTTCTCCTTCTCGAGTTCCTTCAGCCGCGACAACTGTGCCCGGTTCATCCCACCATACTGCTTCCGCCACCGGTAAAAGGTATGCTGCGATATCCCGATCTGCCGCACCGCATCGGCCATCGACAGGCCCTGGCCATGCAACACCTCGACCTGACGCAGCTTGGTGACAATGTCTTCCGGCTTCTCACGCTTTCCAGCCATTCCGTAGTCCTCCTGTTCGCCGAAATCCTATCGGATTTCAGGCTTCGTGGGTGGACCACTTCAAAGGGGCTGGCTCAGTGTGTCCGGGAGATGTACCTGGTAGGTTGCAGGTTTCAGAAAACCAGCTACACTTTTCGGGTGGAATTTTGTGAGTAAAGGCGGGTTAACATGGCAAGAATTGTCGCTAGCTATGAAATTGATACCTTTGAGATAGATTTGAACTTCTATCAGAGAAATTTCTGGGATTCATATTTTTTCAACAATGAATATTACTCATTTGGAGGGCAGGCGTACCAAGATGTGTTCTTGGTGAATGGATATGACTACTCTGTAGACTTGATCTTGGGAATTGGGGGATCTGGTTTCTCATTTGACTCCTATGGGAACGTGACCGGTGGAACAGTCACAGGAATGACTGAATTCACCTACTCTGGAGAGGAGCTGTGGAGAGCGGATGGCTTTTCACTATCTGCGGCATCCATCTTTCAGGCGTCTCAGACATCTCGGAATACCGACGACCGTGCGATGTTGAGAGCACTTTTGGCGGGAAATGACACGGTCAAACTTAGTGCTGGCTCTGATAGATTTGAAAGTGGTGGTGGGAACGATACCGTCCGCGCGTCAGGTGGGCACGATGTTATCTATGGAGATGCGGGCAAGGATCGGATTTTCGGGGGCTACGGGAACGATCGCCTTTTTGGCGGCTCTCATGAAGACAGGATTTTCGGAGAAGCTGGTAGGGATCATCTCGCGGGAGCAGCAGGCGGCGATCACATTGACGGGGGGAATGGTGCTGACCGCCTTCTGGGTGGGCGCGGCGCTGATCGCATATTTGGTGGCGCTGGAAAGGATCAGCTCTCTGGCGGTGCTGGCGCGGATCAGTTTCACTTCAGCCGAGGAGACGGAAGTGACACGATCAGAGACTTCCAGGTAAGGCTCGATGAGATTTTTATCCACTCAGGGGCTACACGTTTTAATCAGCTCGATATGCATCGTACCAATGGAGACACGGTCATCGAGTTTGCAAACGTCGAGATCGTACTCGAAGGCGTCCGTCCTGCGCAGCTAGATGAGAACCACTTTGTGTTTGTCTGAGGGGCTATCTTGCATTTTGGGCTCATCTTAAGGGTGCCTCCGGCGTGGCTGACGTCTGAGGCTCCTCATCAGAACTGCGAAAGCCAATGTAGGAATAGAGGGTGAGTGCCAGCTGTGCTTTGGACGCCATAGGTCGGAAGCACGTGCTCTCTCACGGTTGATCGCGGCGAACTTTTCAATTTTTGTCTAGTCACGCTGACCGCGCGTGTTTTGTGAGTATGGGAAACGAAAAGTCCGATGACGACGATTACTTTGAACGGCCTCCAGGTCGACTATCTTGACGATGACGCGCAGAGTGTCGGAACAGTTGAAATTGTATTGGTTCTGCCCTCAGCCAGTGCAACCTTCTCGTACTTCGTGGATTACTATAACGATGATGGAGACCCGATCGTCGAGTTCTCGGACACCATCATTGAAGGTTACGTAGCGGGCGTCTCAATCGATGACACGGACTTTGATACCGTCATTATGCAGGTCAGCTGGGGTAGCGGCAATACTTCGACCATTCTGGGGTTGAGCTGGGACACCGGGGGCGACACGGCATCCGATGCGTATTTCGTTCTGGGTGGCGATCCATTGCCGGAAATTACGTCCGTTGCCGACTGGCAGAACTTCGACGACATGATCACTTCCATGGGCTTGGCAAGCGGGCAATATGCTCCCAACCGGGACATCCTCTGGACGGAGTTCGAGGACTACTCGATCACCGAAGACGATGAGTTCTACGGAACCTCGGGCCGGGACAAGCTGAATGGTGGCATCGGTGACGACTATTTTGTCAGCTCTGCACGCAATGATACCTACAATGGCGGCAAGGGTGTCGACCAGGTAACCTTTGCCAACGATCCAGGCGGCGTTTATGCGAACCTCAAGACGGGGACGGCCACAGATGGTTGGGGCAATACCGACACGTTGAACAGCATCGAGGTATTGCGCGGTTCTGCCTTCGACGACAAGCTGATCGGCAAGAGCGGTCACAATGTTCTGCGAGGCCTCGCCGGGGACGATGTCCTGAATGGGGGCGCTGGCCTTGATGAGGTGCGCTATGATCGCGATGCACGATATGGCGGTAGCGATGGTGTCACGGTGAACCTCAAGAGCGGGTTTGCAATCGATGGCTTCGGCAACCGCGATACGTTGAAGAGCATCGAAGAAGTGCGTGGCTCTGATACGAATGATAAGATCACCGGTACGGGCGGTCGCAACCAGCTTGAAGGCGAAGCCGGCAATGACAAGCTCTTTGGGCTAAACGGAAGTGACAAGCTTTACGGTGGCGCTGGGAGAGATGTAATTGACGGTGGTGCTGGGAACGACAAGCTCTACGGCGAAGGAGGAGCCGATCGCTTCGTGTTCTCCGGTAATTTCGGCAACGACACGATCTTTGACTTCCAGCTCGCCGGCACCAAAGAGAAGATTGACCTGTCGGATATCAATGAGATCATCTCGTTCCGGGATCTGAAGAACCATCACCTTTCCATGGTAAATGGTGATGCGGTGATCTCCGACGATGACGGTCACACGGTTACATTGGATGGAATTGCGCGCGCGGACCTGTCGGCCGACGATTTCATCTTCTGACCATGGCCGGCTGAGAACTACTCCGGCCCTCTGTGCGCTTTGCGCTGAGGGCTTCTGCAGCAGGCTTTCTTACACCAAGCGAAACCATCCTAGGTTGGTTGATCCTAACAGCGGCCTTTGGAAAATGCTCGCGCATATTTCTGATTTCTCAAGCCGTTGTTGGGCCTTGCTTCCCCATGGAGTATTGTTACTTTGTGCTTGGGCGCGCGGTGTACATTGGAAAGCATGCAAGGCTACCTCGCAATCCAGACATGCTTTTCGGAGTCTCGAAGCGTCTCAATCTTCTTACTGCGCGCTCACCTCACTGTTCAGGCTGTCTGCGAAAAGCTCAGCGTTTCGAATGGGTGCGCCTTCAGGCGAAAATAATGTCGTCCTGCAGCGCTGCGAGGGTCTGTTCGGGATCGCTAAAATTTCCCACGACGCTTATGCTGTGGTTCCCGGCGAAGTTGAAGACGGCTGAGCCCCTGACCACCGTCAGACTCTCGAAGTGGGTCGAGAGCAGGATGCGGTCGATCCCCTCCTGAAAATCGCGGATGATGTCGTTGCCATCTGTTGCGTTGAAGACGAAGAGGTCTACCCCCGCTCCTCCCCGAAGAGTGTCATCACCAGAATTGCCGTGAAGCGTGTCGCGCCCAGCGCCGCCGATGACCAGGTCGTTCCCGCGTTGGCCTCGCATGCTGTCGTCGCCGGCGCCTCCTTGGAGAGTATCGGCGGCACCTCCGCCGAGAAGCCGATCGGCGCCCTTCTGGCCTTTGATGAAATCGCTTCCAGCCTTTCCGTAGAGCCCGTCCGCACCCGCGCTACCATGGAGCGCATCCCGACCGCCACCGCCCCAGATCAGGTCGCGTCCCAAACCGCCGACTGCGCTATCGTCCCCGCCTCCGGCATGAATCCTGTCTCTGCCGCCATTGCCGAAGACTGTGTCCTGTCCGCCTCCGCCGACCATTTCGTTGCCGAGTGCATTGCCGATGATGCGGTCTCTGCCTGAGCCGCCTCGGGCATTTTCGATTTGTACGTCAAAGGCGATGGCCACATCGTCGTGCATTTTACCGAAGCGCGAGAATCTACCTTCGCGCAGGTCTAGCACCGTGCCATTATTGCGCGCCGAGGCGTCCAGTAGATCTGTGCCGTTGGCGTCCCATATCACTTCGAGCAGGTCGTCCTTCGGACCCGTATAGGCGTCGTTACCTGTGGCATGGGAGAGGTTCGCGCCCCAGCGGGCCTGTAGCGCTAGAATGTCAAACAACATCATGCCTTGAGCGTCCTCCCCCGTCTCGGGGTTTTCGGTGTAGGACATCACCGTGTATTTGTTGCTTTCGTAGGCATCGGGCAAGGCGGGATCGCCAAAGCTGTGACTCAATCCCAGTGCATGGCCCAACTCGTGCATGACCACGTCCCGCGCGCGGGTTACGGCAGTGTCGGTGTCGAAGAGCGCGAAGCCGTCGTAGGCAGAGAGCCTACCGCCCATCGTCTGGTATGATACACCTCCATAGCCTGCAATGTTGCCTGACAACGCCACCTTGCCGAGAGAAATGTCGGGGTCGGTGGTGTCTGTGAGCTCGGTGAACTCCACGTTGATCAGGGTTTCGATCTCGGACAGTGCGAAACGGATGACATTCCGCTCGGCTGCGGAGAGAGCCCGCCAGCCGGTATAGCTGCCTGCTAGATCGGCTGGCTCCACGCCGTCGGCGAAGCCGTAGCTGAGCTGGTAGGGCGCGCGGCCACTTTCATGGATTTGCTGGTCACTCAAGAGGGAAAGATTGAAGCTCAGCGAGTTGATGATCGTCTGCCGTTCAAGCATATGGTGCCACTTTCTTTTCTGCCTGGTTATGGCGTCGGTTCTTTTTTGCAGACAAGAGCTGTCCGGGCATTGCGGATCCGTATCTCACCCGGGTGATTTTTCGACAGTCGTGCATTCGGGAAACAGGGCGGCCCGAGCTATAGGCTCATCGAAAGGATGTGTGTGGGGTCCTCATTAGGAAAATCGACCAACCATGCTGGGTAACCGATAGAATTTTCGTGTTGAGCGCAGCGCCACTCACCCCAGCCATACCCCGCTCGCCAGTACCCGTCTCACCACGCCGGGCTGACCGCTGACTCCAAGCCGGGCGAAGAGCTGCTTGGAACAGCTGCGGCCAGTCTCAAGCGTCCAGCCGAGCTCGGAGGCGGCGGCGGCGAGGCTTAGCCCGTCACACAAACATGCCGCCAACCGTGCCTCACTGCGGCTGAGGCCGAGCCCCGCGGTCAGCCGCGTTAAAGGTAGCGCCCGGGCCGAGAGATCGTGGCGCAGGCGACCCAGAAGCGCTGGCTCGCCGGCCAGTTCCTCGGCGGTCAGCACCAGCTGCACTAATGGCGCGCGCGACAGGGTCAGGTGCTGTGGCCCGGCGCCCGGCCGTGCGAGCGCCGCTAGTGCCTGGCGCAGAGCCTGCGCCTCGGGCTCGGGCAGCGCCAGCCAGCCACCCTCGCACAGCTTGATTCCGGACAGGTCATTGAGCTGCGCCGCCAGCCCCTCGGCCATGGCGCTCACTCGCCCCGAGGTGGCGAAGAGGATCCAGCCAGCGCCGAGATTGCCGCAGAGTCCCTGCTCGATTGCCGCCCGGGCGCGTTCCTGCGCCAGCTGCCGCCAGCCGCCGAGCGTCACGCCGAGATAGGGCGTGAGGCTCGATAGCTGCAGACCGTCCAGCGCCCGGAAGTCCTCGCCGCTGCGGCGCAGGGCGAGAAGCATCCGCGCTGTCGGACCGCCGCCGCGACCGATCCGCCAGCGCATCGCACGCAGTGGCTGTAGGTTCCCGGTTGGGTTTGGCGCCTCGCCGGTCGCCGCGGGCAGGTCGACCTGCGAATAGACCCGACCGCTGCGCATGCGCTCGACTACCGCCTCTGAGGGGCCCTCCCAGGGCACCCCGACCTGCAGTGCATCATCGGGCTGCCGGGCCAGGAGAGCCGCAGCAGTGCGCTCTCGGCCAAAGTGGCCTCGGCGAGGCGGGCGAGGAAATCCTCCCAGCGGGCGGGCTCGCTTCCCGGTGCCACCTCACCCGGAACGCCCATGGATGCAGCAAACAGTGCCGCAAGGATTTCGGTTTCGCCGGACATCTACCCTCTCATTTTTCGAATACCCCCATATGGGGGTTTTTGCAGGCGCAGCAAGGGTAGATCGGCATGCAGTACCGATCTGACCAGAGACTTCCCGATGGACACAAAGACCCTCACCCACCTGCAGCGCTTGGAAGCGGAGAGCATTCACATCCTGCGCGAGGTCGTCGCCGAGGCCGAGAACCCGGTCATGCTCTACAGCGTCGGCAAGGACAGCGCCGTCATGCTGCACTTGGCGAAAAAGGCCTTCTACCCCTCGCCGCCGCCCTTCCCGCTGATGCACGTCGACACCACCTGGAAGTTCCAGGACATGTACAAGCTGCGCGACAAGGCGGCCAAGGACGCAGGCATGCAGCTGCTGGTCCATCAGAACCCGGAAGCCAAAGAACGCGGCATTAACCCGTTCGACCATGGCGCGCTGCACACCGACATGTGGAAGACGGAAGGCCTCAAGCAGGCACTCGACAAGTTCGGCTTCGACGTGGCATTCGGCGGCGCCCGCCGCGACGAGGAAAAATCTCGCGCTAAAGAGCGCGTCTTCTCCTTCCGCTCGGCCAACCACCGCTGGGATCCGAAGAACCAGCGCCCGGAGCTCTGGCGGCTTTATAACGCGCGCAAAGCCAAGGGCGAGAGCGTTCGGGTGTTCCCGATCTCCAACTGGACCGAGCTCGATATCTGGCAGTACATCCATCTTGAGGGCATCGAGATCGTGCCACTGTATTTCTCGGCGCCGCGCCCGACGGTGGAGCGCGACGGGCTGATCCTGATGGTCGACGACGAGCGTTTCCCGCTCAAGGACGGCGAAGAGCCGGTGATGCGCTCGGTGCGCTTCCGCACGCTGGGCTGCTACCCGCTGACCGGTGCGGTGGAGAGCGAGGCGCAGACGCTGCCGGAAGTCATCCAGGAGATGCTGCTGACCACCACCTCGGAACGCCAAGGCCGCGCCATCGACCACGATCAGGCCGCCTCGATGGAGAAGAAGAAGCAGGAAGGCTATTTCTGAGCGCGCCTGAAACGCCGCGCCAGCCTCCCTTCCAGCCCCTCATTTTCAGGTACACGCATGACCACCCAGGACCCAATCTACAAGACCGACGCGCTGATCGCCGAGGACATCGACGCCTATCTCGAGGCGCACCAGCACAAGACCATGCTGCGTTTCATCACCTGCGGCTCGGTGGATGACGGCAAGTCGACGCTGATCGGCCGTCTGCTCTACGACAGCAAGATGATCTTTGAAGATCAGCTCGCCGCGCTGGAATCCGATTCCAAGCGTTCGGCACCCAAGGCGAAGAGATCGATTTCGCGCTACTCGTCGACGGGCTTGCCGCCGAGCGCGAGCAGGGCATCACCATCGACGTCGCCTACCGCTTCTTCGCCACGGAAAAGCGCAAGTTCATCGTCGCTGACACTCCTGGCCACGAGCAATACACCCGCAACATGGTGACTGGCGCCTCCACCGCCGATCTGGCGGTGAT
Organism: Salipiger sp. CCB-MM3; assembly: GCF_001687105.1. Taxonomy (NCBI): domain Bacteria; kingdom Pseudomonadati; phylum Pseudomonadota; class Alphaproteobacteria; order Rhodobacterales; family Roseobacteraceae; genus Salipiger; species Salipiger sp. CCB-MM3. Next base: position 5,852 of record NZ_CP014601.1, on the reverse strand, counting down.
CCTCATTGACGCGCGCAAGGGCGTGCTGACCCAGACTCGCCGCCACAGCTATATCGTTAACATGCTGGGCATCCGCCACGTGGTGCTGGCGGTGAACAAGATGGATCTGGTGGGCTACGATCAGGAGACCTTCGACAAGATCGTTGCCGATTACCGCGCCTTCGCCGAGAGCATCGGCATCGAGGAGTTCACCCCGATCCCGATCTCGGGCTTCAAGGGCGACAACATCACCGGGCCCGAGCGAGAACACCCCGTGGTACGACGGCACCGCGCTGCTGCCGCTGCTGGAAGAGGTCGAGGTCGAGGACAGCCGCGAGCAGACCGGGCCCGTTCCGCATGCCGGTGCAATGGGTAAACCGTCCCAACCTCGATTTCCGCCGGCTTCGCCGGGCTCATCGCCTCGGGTCAGGTTGCGCCCGGCGATCCGGGTGCGGGGTGCTGCCCTCAGGCAAGACCTCCAGCGTAGCACGCATCGTCGCCCTGGGCGGCGATCAGGATCTCGCCGTCGCCGGGGAGGTCGGTGACCATCACGCTGGCCGATGAGATCGACTGCTCGCGCGGACAGAGTTGGCGGCGCAGGCGCCGCTGGAAGTCGCCGACCAGGTTTGAGAGCACGCTGGTGTGGATGGAGAGCACGAGCTTCTGCTGGCCGCGCCTATTGGCTGAAAATCGGGCACGCAGACCGGTATCGGCCACCGTCGCCGAGCCCAAGTATGAGGTCACGTCAACACCCAGGAGCACCTGGCCAGCAAGACGCTCGACCTCAACGCGATCGGTGTTGCCAATATCACCACTGATCGTGAGATCCCCTTCGCGCCTATGCCGAGAACCGCGATCTGGGCGGCTTCATCCTGATCGACAAGATCACCAATCACACGGTCGCCGCGGGCATGCTGAACTTCGCCTGCGCGGGCGCAGAACGTGCATTGGCAGGCCACTGACATCGGCCGCGCTCACCACGCCTCGATGAAGCACCAGAAGCCCGCCGTGCTCTGGCTCACCGGCCTGTCGGGCTCGGGCAAGTCGACGATCGCCAATATCGTCGAGAAGAAGCTGCGCGGATGAACCGCCACACCTTCCTTCTCGATGGCGACAACGTGCGCCACGGGCTGAACAAGGATCTGGGCTTCACCGAGGCCGACCGAGTGGGAGAACATCCGCCGCGTCGGCGAGGTTGCCAAGCTGATGACCGACGCAGGTCTCATCGTGATCACTGCCTTCATCTCGCCGTTCCGCTCGGAGCGCGACATGGTGCGCGGCATGATGCAGCCGGGCGAGTTCCTCGAGGTCTTCGTCGATACGCCGCTGGAAGTAGCCGGAAAGCCGGATGTGAAGGGGCTCTACGCCAAGGCCCGCTCGGGTCAGCTAAAGAACTTCACCGGCATTGACTCGCCGTATGAGCACCCCGAGGCTCCCGAGCTGCGCATCGACACCACGGAGATGACGGCGGAAGAGCCGCGGAGCTGATTATCGCGCGACTGATCCCCTAGCGCCAAACGAGCTAAGGCTGCGCGATTACTTGCTAAACACTATCAGAAGGCCTCGCCAGGAGGCGAGGCCTTGCTCATTCCAACATTCTGGCGAAGCCCGGAATGCCTTCCGTGCTAAAGCAGGAAGTCCTCTCTGCTCAAGTTATCAGAGTGTGTGTCCAGCAGATAATTTTCGTGTCAGCAAACTCGACAATCGCATTGTCTCCGCGCTGATATATGTCAATATTATTGAAATTCTTAATGCCGTTTATATCCAAGTAATCGTGTCGATCATTCCAGTCCAGTATCTGTCTACACCATCACTTCTACTACAAAATAAACGCATCTTCCCCAAGCCGCCAGTCAACTTGTCGTTGCCGGCGCCACCCTTCAACCTGTCATTCCCTCCGCCTCCAACAAGAATATCCGATCCTTCGTCTCCTGACAAATCGTCAGAGCCGCTGTTTCCAAAAATTGAATCTGCGCCTCTGCCTCCGAATAGAACATCTCTATTGTCTCCACCAAAAATTCTGTCATTGCCTTCATCTCCGAAGAGCCTATCACTACCATTCCCCCCCTCTATCTGTCTTTCCCGCTCCTCCTTCAAGCCTGTCGCTACCTATGTCTCCACGGAGCGTATCGTTTCCAGCTCCTCCATAGAGCCTGTCATTATTGGCCCGCCCAGAAATCTCATCCGCGGTGCTCTGCCGTATATAAAGTCGGGTTCCCCGTGCCTGTCAGAGAGTTTCTGGCGCTATCGCCATACACCTTGTTTGGTGTTGTGTTTATGTCCTCGTTGAGGATCGTAATTGCTCCTCCAGCGACCTTTTTAATGCTATTAGGGAGGAAAAATTCTAGAGAAAAGTCTCATTGATTTCATCGACGAGTCACCAAATATTTTTATGCCTAAAGACGCGCTGCTCTGCCCCTCCTTAATCTCGACAGTTCTGATGTAGATTTAAAATCCTTCCCAGCCTTCGCGCTGCCGTTGACCGTTCGGTAGTCAATCGCAAGATCTCGAGTTGCAGGGCGAGACAGCTCCAACCGAACGCTTGCGGTTGTGTCATACCGGTCACCTTCTTCAACGGTTACATCAGTCACTTGCAATACAGCCGGATTGGAGGCCCCATCATCATCAAGAACCCAGCCTATTCCCTGTTGTATTGTTGCGCCGCCGGGTAGCTGAGCGTTCTCTGGCTCCAGAATTTCTAAGATGAATGTTTCGTCTAATTCCGCATCGTAGTCACCGGAAGGATAGACCGTTACAGTTTTCTGAATCTGGCCAGCATAAAAGGTCAGGTTTCCGGAGGCGTAGCTACCTGTATAATAACTGGTATCTTCTCCAAGGGTCGCGGTGCCGTCGCCGAGACGCCATGGGACTGTAACGGATTCGGACGTTGGCTCGCTTAGAATGACTGAGAAAACGAGTGGTCCGTAGCTTGCATCTTCTTCCAAGACGCGCGCATCTGACACGAGCACGTATGGGCCTTTTTTCAGACCATCATTGTCGACAATAGTCGCCTGCCCACCAGATGCCTCCGAAATTCCCTTCGGAAGGTCCAACTTGAGATCAACGTACTCCAATCCCTCGGCTACCTTGTTGTTTGGTAGCTTAAATGAGACTGTCGCTTCAGATTGCCCCGATATGAAAGTGACTGAGTTGGACCCTTCTACACGGCCACTTCCCTGATCCGATCCCTCAAGTGAATAGCCAATCTTGTAAGTCTGATCTGCCGGTCGAGATAAACTCAGCGTAAAGCTCACACGTTGGAACCCTTTGTTCCCTTCGATAACGATGGGGTCAGAAATGTGAAGAGATATTGGATTAGATGTACCATCGTCGTCATAGACCCATCCTGTCGTCTGATAAGTGACCTGACCGCCATCCAACTTGGCATTTGTTGGGGCAAGTAGCTCTAACACAAAGCTCTCGTCGTCCTCTGCATCGAAGTCTCCGCTGGGGTAGACCGTCACTTCCTTCAAGGTCTGTCCAGCATAAAATGTGGAGGTTCCGGTGAGATAGTTAGATGAATAGTAGTTGGTGTCTCCTCCAAGGATGGCGCTACCAAGGGATATGCGCCATGGCACTGTGATTGTTTCTGATGGAGTGTCATCTAGTATTATTGAGAATGTGAGTGAATTATATCCTGTATCACCCTCAGCAACAGCGAGGCCGGAAGCGCTAACTGAAATCATAGTATCTCCTTAATGTTTTCATCTTTATTTTTCATTTCCTTGAAGATTTTGGCGATATAGTCGCAATTTAATCTTACCTGCGGCGCAATGATGAGCGAGCTGATCTCTCAGAGGGCGCCAGTAAAAATAGCGCTTAATTGAGCGCGCTTATGCTAATTATATATTATGAATGTCCTATCAGAATGAGTCCCCGTTAAATTCACGAAAGACCAATCATGGTGCTGATATTTTAATGGGATTTTGCGTGCGAAACTATGTTGATTTGTGGGGAGATATGCTCCGGGGTAATTTTAAAAATTACTAGGAGTAAATTTCCGGGAGCTCCGCATGAAAAGGATCACCGTCAACGAAAATTATTGAAGCGTGATAGATCACCTATCGTCAAGTACTTTTGGTTTTGAGAGATGGATTTTGGTCGAACGCCTCAATCACAGAGATTTCTAGACGCATGGTTGATCAACCGTGCATGCGTGTAGTCGCGCATGATGCCGCACTGGATTGCCCGCGGGCCGGACAACTGAGCTTGAACCACCTCTGAGAGCCGCTTAAAGCCATGAGTAACACTGGTATCGGATCGGCGCTGCTAGCTCATCTGTGGATGGGTTCTCGGCCCCTTGACGCTACCCTGAGACTTGCTCCGACGGGACCGCTCACAGCGGCAGTTCAGGCTGTACCATAGCATGGAGTTAGTGAAACGACGGGCTAATCCGCATGATACGCGCTGGTGTGTGTGTAAAGTGTCGAAGCGATGGCGACCGTGTGTGAAGTGTCGAAGTATATGAACGGAAGCAGGCCAAGAAGACACGTGATTTCACTTTGTTTGACAGAAATGACGGGGCGGGGACAGGGTTGTGTTAGACGGACGGTGTTTGCTGATCAAAGGGCGTGAAGGGTGAATATCGAACCGACGAAACTGCAGGGCGTGCTGGTTTTGACCCCACAGCGCTTTGGGGACCATCGCGGGTTCCTTTCAGAAAGCTGGAGCGCGCGGCGCATGGAAGAGGCGGGGCTCGCCTTCGACTTCGTGCAGGACAACCACTCACTTTCTGCCAAAGTGGGCACCGTACGCGGGCTGCACTTCCAGGCGCCGCCGCATACCCAAGCCAAGCTGGTGCGCTGCGGGCGGGGGGCGCTCTTCGATGTCGCCGTCGACATCCGCAAAGGCTCGCCCACCTATGGGCAATGGGTCGGTGAGGAGCTCACTTTCGAGAACGGCCGCCAACTGCTGATCCCGACGGGCTTCCTGCACGGCTTCGTCACCCGCGAGCCGGACACCGAAATCATCTACAAATGCACTGATTACTACGCGCCGGAGTGTGACGGCGCGGTGCGGTTCGACGATTCTGAGATCGGTATCGACTGGGGCATCGACGCCTCGGAAGCCATTTCTCCGAGAAGGACGCCGCAGCGCCCTTCCTCAGGGATTTCGATAGTCCCTTCATGCTCGCGGGCCGGGGCATGAAACTCCTGATCACCGGCGGTGCCGGTTTCATCGGATCGGCCGTGGTGCGGGCTGGCGGTGGCGCGCGGCCATGAGGTGGTGAACCTCGACGCACTCACTTACGCCGCCTGTCTCGAGAATGTGGCCGAGGTTTCCGGCAGCTCCGCTTACGCCTTCGAGCAGGCCGACATCCGCGACCGCGCGGCGCTCGACCGGGTGTTCGCGGCGCACAAGCCCGACGCGGTGATGCATCTCGCCGCCGAGAGCCATGTGGATCGCTCGATCGACGGGCCGGGGGACTTCATCGAGACCAATATCACCGGCACCTACAATATGCTCGAAGCCGCGCGGGCCTATTGGGTGGCGCAGGGCAAGCCCGAGAGCTTCCGCTTTCATCATATCTCCACCGACGAAGTCTTTGGCTCGCTGCCCGCCGATCCGAGGTCAAGTTCACCGAAGACACGCCCTATGATCCGCGCTCGCCCTATTCGGCCTCCAAGGCCAGTTCGGATCATCTGGTGCGCGCCTGGCACGAGACCTACGGGCTGCCGGTGTGCTGACCAACTGCAGCAACAACTACGGGCCGTATCATTTCCCGGAGAAGCTGATCCCGGTGGTGATCCTCAACGCGCTCGCCGGAAAGCCGCTGCCGATCTACGGCACGGGCGAAAACATCCGCGACTGGCTCTACGTCGAGGACCACGCCGACGCGTTGCTACTGGTGGTGGAGAAGGGCGCGCTCGGGC
>NZ_CP014600.1 GCF_001687105.1 Salipiger sp. CCB-MM3 | reverse complement strand
CCATGATTAGCCTAGTCTCATTTCAAACCGGGAGGGTCCCATGCAATTTCTGACACCCACACGCCGCCTGTTTCTTGGAGGCGCCCTGTCCACCGCCGGGGCTGCACTGCTGACGCCGCAGCGGGCGCGGGCGCAGGACGCCGTCGCCCTGCAATTGTCGTGGCTGCATTCGGTGCAATTCGGCGGCAGCTACATTGCCCAGAAGAACGGCTATTGGAGCGACGCGGGGCTCGAGGTCTCGCTGCTGCCGGGCGGACCCAATGCGCCGGTCGAGCCGCCGGTGGTGGCGGGCACGGCGCTGGTCGGCATCTCGGCGGCCGATTACACCGCCGCTGCGGTGAACCAAGGCGCGCCCTTTAAGATCATCGGCGTCGCCATGCAGAAGAACCCGTTCGCCATCGCCTCGCTGCCCGACAACCCGGTGAACAGCCCCGCCGATCTGGTCGGCAAAAAGATCGGCATGGCGCTGGCCAATACTCCGGTGCTCGAGGCGCTTTGCACGATCAACGGCGTGGATATCGCCGGGATCGAAGTGGTGCCGACGCAATATGACGCCGCGCCGCTGGTGCAGGGGCAGGTGGATTGCCTGCTGTGCTGGGCCACCGATTTGCCCGTGGCGATGGAGATGCAGGGCGTCGAGAGCGTCACCATGCTGCTCGCCGATCATGGCTATGCGGTGCATTCGCAGACCTATATCGCCACTGAAGACAGCCTTGCCAACCGCCGCGACCAGCTTGTGGCGCTGATGAAGGGCGAGGTCATGGGCTGGCAGGACTATCATGCAGACCCCGAGGCCGCGGCGGAGCTGACCGTCGAGATGTTCCCCGACGCGGGGCTCGATCTTGCGACGCAGAAGCTGCAGGCCGAGCGGCAGGTGCCGCTGATGTTCTCGGATCTGACCGAGGCCGAGGGCTTTGGCTGGTTCACCGAAGAGACCGTCGCCGCCAATGTGGAAACGCTGGAGCTTTTGGGCAAGCCGGTCTCACCCGATCTCTGGGACCGCTCGATCCTGGAAGAGGTCCATGGCTAGGCCGCGCCGCGCCAGCTTGCGGGCGCGTGCGGGGGGATGACCGCGCGCCCCGATATCGTGCTTGCCGGGGTGGCCAAGCGCTTTGCCGCGGCGGGCCGCCCTGTGGAGGCTGTGGCGCCGGTCGATCTGACCCTCGCGGGCGGGCAGATGACCGCGCTTGTGGGTCCCTCGGGCTGCGGAAAGTCGACGCTGCTGCGGCTGATCGCCGGGCTCGAGCCGCCCAGCGAGGGCCGGATCACCATCGGCGCCGAAAGCCCCGACGATCTGCGCCAGCGCGCCGGGCTGGCGGTGGCCTTTCAGGACGCGGCGCTGCTGCCGTGGCGCACGGTCGAGGGCAATATCGCACTGGGGCGGGCATTGGCGCGCAAGCCGCGTGACCCCGAGATGATCCGCGAGCTGATCTCGCTGGTCGGGCTTGCGGGCTTCGAGCGCCGCCGCCCGGCGGAACTGTCGGGGGGGATGCGCCAACGCGCCGCCATAGCCCGCGCGCTGGCCGGAGAGCCCGAGCTTTTGCTGCTCGACGAGCCCTTTGCCGCCGTCGATGCGCTGACCCGCGACCGGCTCAACACCGAACTGCCGCCGCTTTGGGAGGCGCGCGGCGCGACCTCGGTTCTGGTGACCCATTCGGTGGCCGAGGCGGTGCGCCTGTCGGACCGTATCCTTGTGCTGACCCCGCGCCCGGCGCGCGTCGCCGCCGACATCCCGGTGCCGCTGCCGCGCCCGCGCGGGCCAGAGGTGCTGGCGTCCGAGGCGTTCCGCGCGCTCTGCACCGAGGTCACGGAGGCCCTGCGCGATCACCAATATCCCGAAAGCGTCGCGGCGCAATGAGCGCAGGCCCCGCCGCCCTGCGCCTGCCCCGCCCGCTGCCGCGCGGGCTGGGGATTTTGCTGGGCCTGATGCTGGGGCTGCTGATCTGGGAGGGCCTTGCCCGCGCCACCGCAGGCAGTTTCATCATCGCCGCGCCGAGCCAGATCGCCGCCTATATGGCCCGCCATTCAGGGCTGCTCTGGCGGGCCTTCGGCACCACGCTGGCGGCGGCGGCGCAGGGCTTTGTCTGGGGCAATCTTGTGGGGGTGCTGCTGGCGCTTCTGGCGGTGCTGCTGCCGCGCGGCGAGCGGCTGCTGGCGACGCTGGCGCTGCTGGTCTTCTGCCTGCCGCTGGTGGCCACCGGGCCGATCCTGCGGGTGCTTTACGGGCCCGGCACCGGCCCGCAGGTGACGCTGGCGGCGCTGGCGGTCTATTACACCACCTTTCTGCCGGTGCTGGTGGGGCTGCGCGCCGCGCCGCAGGGCTGGTTCGATCTGCTGCGCAGCTACGGGCGCGGGCGGATGACCGCGCTGCGCGAGGTGCGGCTGCCCGCGGCGCTGCCTTATCTGGTGGCCGGTCTGCAGATCGCCGCGCCTGCGGCCTTCCTCGGGGCGATGGTCGGCGAGTTCACCGGCGCCGAGCGCGGTCTTGGCGTGCTGACCGTGCGGGCGCTGCGGGCGCTCGACCCGCCCGCCACATGGGCCATTGCAGTAATCGCCGCCGGGGTCTCGATGCTGGCCTTCGCGGCGGTGGGCGCGCTTGGCCGCAGGCTCGACCTTGCCCCGCCCGAAGTGCTGATTGCCGCGCCCGTGGCGCGCAGCCGCCGGGTCTGGCACGCGCCCGCGCAAGCGCTGCTGGCGCTTGGTGTCACGCTGCTGATCTGGAAGGGCAGCATGGAGATCTTTGCCCTGCCGCGGTTCTTCGCCAAACGCCCCGAGGATGTCTGGAGCTACCTGTTCACCAGCCCGGGCGCCGAGGCGCAGCGCGCCCGGCTCTTCGGCGCGCTTGCCGAGACGTTGGCGCTGGCCGGACCGGGCTATCTGGCCGGGCTGGGGCTGGGCGCGGGGCTCGCGCTGCTGCTGGCGCTGCTGCCGCGTCTTGCGGGGGCGGTGATCCCGCTGTCGATCGCCCTGCGCTCGATCCCGATCATCGCCACCGCGCCGCTGATCGTCTGGGCGCTGGGGCGCGGCGCGGCGGGCACCATCACCGTGGTCGCGGTGATGATCTTTTTCCCGACGCTGATCGCCTGTCAGCACGGGCTCGCCCGCACGCCGCGCGCGGTGCTCGATCTCTTCGAGGTCTATGCTGCCAGCCCGCTGCGCCGTCTCATCGGCGCGCAGCTGCCCGCCATGCTGCCCGCCTTCTTCGCCTCGGCGCGCATGGCCATTCCCGCCGCCATCCTCGCCGTCACCACCGCCGAATGGCTGGCGACCGGGCGCGGCATCGGCGCGCTTATGGCGACGGTGGCTTCGACCTCGGATTACGGCATGCTGTGGAGCGCCATCGCCCTCGTCGGGCTGGCGGCGGTGCTGGCGCATGCGCTGGTGGCCGCGCTCGAACGTGCGGTGCTGGCCCGCACCAGCGCCGAGCAGCTTGCGCGATGAGACCCTGCAGCTTTGCCATCCCCGGCGATCACCGCCAGAAGACCGGCGGCTTCATCTACGAGCGCCGCCTGCTGGAGGAATTGCAAGCGACAGGCCGCGAGCTGCGCCATATCGCGCTGCCCGCAGGGGCGGCGGCGGCGGAGCAGGGCACGGCGCTGCGCCGCGAGGTCTCGGGCGCGTTGGAGGCGCTGCCGCCCGAGCAGCCGCTGATCCTCGACGGGCTGGTCTTTGCCGCCATGCGCCCCGAGGCGCTGGCCCGGCTGCGCTGCCGGGTGGTGGCGATGCTGCATCATCCCATGGGCATGGAGCAGGGGCTGCCTGCCGATCTCGCGCGGCAGCTGCTGGCGCAGGAGCGGGCGAACCTGTCGCTGGCGGCAGAGATCGTCGTCACCAGCCCGCACACGCGGCAGACTTACATAGACCTCGGGGCCGATCCCGCGCGGATCACCGTGGCGCTGCCGGGCTATGACGGGCCGCGCGATCTGCCGCGCGTCGAGGCCGGGCCGCGCATCCTCTCGGTCGGCCTGCTGACGCCGCGCAAGGGGCATGACGTGCTGATCCGGGCGCTGGCGCAGGTCGCCGATCTTGCGTGGAGCGCGCGTATCGTCGGCAAGACCCATAGCGCAGATTATGCCGCCGATCTGGCCGCGCTGATCGAGGATACGGAGCTGCGCGGGCGGGTCGAGCTTGCCGGGGAACTGCCCGATGCGGCGCTTGCCGAGGCCTATCGCAGCGCGCGGATCTTTGCGCTGGCCACGCGTTACGAGGGCTACGGCATGGCGCTGGCCGAGGCGCTCTGCCATGGGCTGCCCATCGTCACCTGTGCCGCCGGGGCAGTGCCCGGTACGGTCGGAGATGCGGCGCTGCTGGCGCCCCCCGATGATCCCGAGGCCTTCGCCGAGCACCTGCGCCAGCTGCTCACCTCGCCCGCCACGCGCGAGGATCTTGCCGCCCGTTCCCGCGCGCTCGGCCGCGCCCTGCCGCGCTGGCGCGATACGGCAGCGGTGATGGGGCGCGTGCTGGACGGGCTTTAATACTTGGTCGCTGGCAAGGGGGAGGGGGAGGGGGAGCGCGGCGACCCCAGGGAGGAGGAGAGGGGCCGCCGCTAAAATGCAGGGCTCAGGGAGGAGGAGAGAGCCCGGCAAATTCCAAAGGCACATCTCTGCGCCGTGCTGGAAATTTAGGAGATGCCGCAGTGCAGCACAATGCCCGCGTCCGCAAAGCTGTTCTGCAAATGATGCATGTTTCATGCAAAATGAAAGGTCATCCTTTCATCCTGATGGGGCCGCAGTGGAGGCCCCCGGCAAAGCTCCGAGCAGGGCCGCAAACCTCCCAATCATGTCCGTGCCAGACCTCTGGCAGCGAGATCGCCCCCGAAGATCGACACAGCCATGGTGAAACAGCCCCGCCACGCGGCGCGTGGCGGGGTGCTGATCAGCCCATCACCTTCTCGGGCTCAGGCGCGCTTGCCAGATAGTCGCGGGCGCGGATGTCCCCGGTCTCGGGCGCCGAAAGCCCGAAGTTGCCGCGCAGCGTTGCCTGCTCGTACTCGGTGCGGACGAGGTCGCGTCGGCGCAGTTCGGGCAGCAGCAATTCGACGAAATCATCAAGACCGCTGGGCATCGCGGCGGGGCAGATGTTGAAACCGTCGGCGGCACCGTTTTCCACCCAGTGCTGCAGGTCATCCGCGATGCTTTCGGGGGTGCCGATCAGGAATCGCTGGGAATTGGCCGAGGCGGCATGCTGATAAAGCTGGCGGATGCTGAGGCCCTGGCTCTGAGCAAGGTTGTAGAGGTTGTCGGCCATCGAGCGCACCGTGGCATTGGCCGAAGGGGCCGGGACCGGGCCGTCCGGGTCGTGCTGCGACAGATCGCCAAAGAACGGGTAGAGCACGCCGAGGCCGATCACCGGATCAATCAGCTCCTGCAGCGCGTCGAACTTCGCCTGCGCCTCTTCCTGCGTGCGCCCGATATAGAGCGTGATGCCCGGCATGACCGCCAGATCGGACGGCTTGCGCCCGAAAGCGGCGACGCGCTTTTTCATGTCGTCGTAATAGGCCTTGGCGTCCTCGAAGGTCAGGCTGTTGGCATAGACCACATCCGCGACCCGAGCGCCGAGACGCCGACCAGACTCGGAGGCGCCCGCTTGGAAAATCAGCGGTCGGCCCTGCGGCGTGCGCTCGGACGTCAGCGGCCCGCGCACCTTGAAGAACCGGCCTTGATGGTCGAGCACATGGCGGCCTGCCTCGTCGTAGAAAATGCCGCTGTCCTTGTCGCGAATGAAGGCATCCTCATCCCAGCTGTCCCAGAGGCCAGAGACGACATTGACGAATTCCTCGGCGCGCTCGTAGCGCTCGTCGTAGCTCAGATGCTCGTCGCGGTTGAAGTTATGCGCCTCCTGCTGCGACCAAGAGGTGACGACGTTCCAGCCCGCGCGGCCGCCCGAGATGTGGTCGAGCGAGGCGTATTTGCGGGCGATATGGTAGGGCTCGTTGTAGGAGGTCGAGGCGGTCGCCACGAGGCCGATATGCTTTGTGCAGGCGGCGATGGCAGAGAGCAGCGTCAGCGGCTCAAGCTCGACGTTCTTCATGTCGCGGCACAGCGCCCCGGCGGGTTTGTCGGTGCCGCGCACTGCCAGACCATCGGCAAAGAAGATCGTGTCGAAACAGGCGGCTTCGGCCTTGCGCGCGCTTTCGAGGAAATACTCGAAATGCGTCGCGCCGTCGGCGGGCGTGTCGGGCAGGCGCCATGCTGCCATGTGATAGCCCATGTAGCGGAGCGAAAGGCCGAGTTTCATCTTGCGTGGAGAGGTCATCTTTTCCTCGTGAATTTTGGGGCTTCGTTCTGTCCCAGCCCGCGCCGAAGCGCGCGCTGTGGCCTTTTGGGGGGTCATTTGCGGCGGGCGTCAGGATCGCCGAGCAAGATCGCATCGAGCCCGAACAACCGGTCCGCGATCACCATCAGCACGGCGGTCACCGCGATCACGCAGGCCGAGACGGAAGTGACCAGCGGATCGATGTTGTCGGTGATATAGGCGAACATGCGCACCGGCAGCGTCTCGGTTCCCGGCGTCGCGATGAACACGGTCATCGTCACCTCATCGAAGGATTGGATGAAGGCGAGGATCCATCCCGACACCATTCCCGGCAGCACCATCGGCAGCACCACGCGGCGGAACACCACGTGCCGCGGCGCGCCCAGCGAGGTTGCCGCCTGTTCCAGCCGCGGGTCCATGCCAATGGCAGAGGCCAGCGTCAGGCGCAGGGTGAAGGGAAAGATGATGATGATATGCGCCAGCACCAGCCCGCCGAACGTGCCCGCCAGCCCAACCTGATTGAAGAAACGCAGCAGCGCGACGCCAAGCACCACCTGAGGGATCATCAGCGGCGACATGAACAGCGCGCTGAACGTGCCTCTGCCGGGGAAGCGGTGGCGCGCGATGCCAAGCGCCGCCGGGGTCGCCAGCGCCAGGGCCAGCGTCGAGGAGAGCGTCCCGAGCAGCAATGAGGTCTTCGCCGCCCGAAAGAACTCGGGGTATTCGGCGATCTGCTTGAACCAGCGCAGCGACAGGCCGCTGGTCGGGAAGGACAAATAGCCGTTGGGGGTGAAGGCGACGGCGCAGACCACGAGGATCGGACCCAGCATGAAGGCCACGAACAGGATGTGGAACAGGATCGCGAGAACTCCGTTGTGGCGTCTCATTTGAAAGTCTCCGCATAGCGCCGCTCGACCAGACGGTTGGAGGCGACGATGATCGTGACGAGCGAGATCAGCAGCAGCACCGCCACCACCGCGCCAAGCGGCCAGTTGAGCGTGTTGGTGAACTCGTCATGGATGAGGGTCGAGGCGACCTTGAGCCGGCGCCCGCCAATGATCGACGGGGTTGCGAAAGAGCTTGCCGCCATCGCGAAGACGATGGTTGTTCCCGACAGCAGCCCGGGCATGATCTGCGGCAGCACGATCCTGCGCATCACCACCCGTGGCGGCGCTCCGAGCGAGGCGGCGGCATCCTCGACCTGCGGCTGAATGCGCTGCAGCGACGCCGAGATCGCCAGCACCATGAAGGGCATCATCACATGCGCCAGCGCGATCACCGTGCCGGTCTCGGTGAACATGAACGGCAGCGGGTATTTGATCAGCCCGAGCCAGATCAGCAGTTGGTTGATGATGCCGTTGGTGCCGCCAAACAGCAGCGTCCAGCCCAGCGTGCGGACCACCACCGAAACCAGCAACGGCCCGAGGATGACCAGCAGGCACAGGCGCCGCCAGCGCCGGCTCATGCGGCTGATGATGATCGCTTCCGGCAGGCCGAAGACCAGACAGATCAGGCTCGACAGGGCGGCAAAGCGCAGGGTGCGCAGAAACACCTCGATGAAGTATTCGTCAGACAGCACCTCGCGCCAGTTGGCGAGGTGGAAGCCCGGCGTGATGCCCTCCATCGGTGCCCAATTGTAGAAGGTGAGCAGCAGCGTCATGATCAACGGGATCACCAGCGCCGCGGCGAAGAGCGCCAGCGATGGGCCGACCCAGCCCCATGGCACCGCACCCTCGGAAGCGCGCCCGGAGGCGCGCCCGGCGGCGCGCCCACGTCCGGTCAGGCGGCTGCGCAGGCGTCCCGTCCAGCTTTCCGAGATCGGGGCAGCATGCGGGTCCGAACTCATGCGGTCGCCTCCACGACGTAGAGGTCCGAGGCATTTGCGACGAGCCGAACGCTTTCGCCCTGTTTCGGGCAGGGGCCGCCGCCATTGGGATGGATCACGCTGATCGTCTGGCTGTGTCCGCTGCCGGTCTTGCCGGTCTGGGGCAGCGTGATCTCGCAGACCCAATAGGCGCCCTGAAAGGTGCGCCGGGCGATGACGCCGGGAATGCCCTCGGCGCCAAGCCGCAGGTTCTCGGGGCGGATGCGCGCCGCGACCGGCCCGGCGCTCTGCACCGCGACCTGCTGCGGCGGCAGCGTCCAGCGGGCATCGCCGATGGTCAGCACAGGACCCTCGGCGCCAGTGCTCAGTTGTCCAGGCAGCAGATTGATGCGGCCAAGGAACTGTGCCACGAAATCGCTGGCAGGGTTTCCGTACAGATCCTCGGGCGCGCCAACCTGTTCAACGACCCCATGGTTCATCACCACCATGCGGTCCGAAAGGGCCATGGCCTCTTGCTGGTCATGGGTGACCAACACGGTCGTCGTTCCCAACTCGCGCTGAATGGTCAGAAGCTCGCCCTGCATCTGCTCGCGCAGCTTGGCATCGAGGTTCGACAGCGGCTCGTCGAGCAAAAGGACGGGCGGGCGGATGACAATGGCGCGGGCCAGCGCCACGCGCTGCTGCTGGCCCCCCGACATCTGGCGCGGGTAGCGGTTGCCGAAAGCGCCCAGCCCAACCATTTCAAGCACTTCGGCGACGCGGCGGCTGCGCTCGGCGGCGGGCACGCGGCGCATCTCTAGGCCGAAGGCGACGTTTTCCGCCACCGTCATATGCGGGAACAGCGCGTAGGACTGGAACACCATGCCCAGCCCGCGGCGATGCGGCTCCATGCGGGTCAGGTCGCGCCCCTGCAGCATCACCCGTCCGCGGCTCGGGGCAAGAAACCCTGCGATCATCTGCAGCGTGGTGGTCTTGCCGCAGCCGGACGGGCCGAGCAGCGAGAGAAACTCGCCTTCGCGGATCTCGAGGTTGGTGCCACGAACGGCGTTGAAATCACCGAAGGATTTCGCAAGGTCGTCGAGTGCGAGATAGCTCATGCGGCCCCCTTGGTTTTGGTGGTGCTGGTCATCGCTGCGTAGAGCGGAAACTTGGCCATCAGCGCGCGCGAATCCGCGTTGATGGCGGCCTCTGCCGCGCCGGTGTCCGCGCCTGTCTGATGCAGATCGAGCAACTGGCCGATCCACCCGGCGATCTTCTCCATCTCGGCGGTGCCGAGGCCGCGCGTCGTCATCGCGGAGACGCCAAGGCGCAGCCCGGAGGTCAGCGCCGGGTCCGTGGCGTCATGCGGAATCTCGCTGCGGTTGCAGGTGATGTTCGCGCGATCGAGGCTTTCCACCAGCGGCTGCCCGTGCAGGCCACGGCGCCGCAGGTCGGCGATCACCAGCGGCGTATCGGTGCCGCCGCACAGCACATCGGTGCCCCCGGCGCTCAGCGCCGTAGCCAACGCGCGGGCGTTCTCCAGAACGCGGCGGCCATAATCGCGAAACTCGGGTGTGAGGACTTCGCCGAGGCAGGCGGCCTTGCCTGCGACCGCATGCAGCAGCGGGCTGCCCTGCACGCCGGGCGAGGTGGCTTTCTCCAAGGCGCGGGCGATCTCGGGGGTATTGGTCAGAATGATCCCGCCGCGCGCGCCGCGCAGCGACTTATAGGTCGTGGTGGTCACCACATCGCAATGCGGGAACGGGTCGGGGTGCATGCCTGCGGCGACCAGACCGGCGATATGCGCGATATCGGCCATCAGCAGCGCGCCAACAGAGTCGGCGATGCCGCGAAGCCGGGCGAAATCGATGGCGCGGGGGTAGGCGGCGCCGCCGGTGACGATCAGCTTTGGCCGCAGTTCCAGCGCCTGCGCCGCAAGCGCTTCATAGTCGATCAGCCCCTCCCGGTCGGTCCCGTAGAAATGCGCCGAGATCATCATGCCGCTGAGATTGGAGTCCGCACCGTGGCTGAAGTGACCACCGGCATCTCCGGCCAGAGCCAAGGTCTTGTCCCCCGGCTGCAGCAGGGCGCGGAACACCGCCAGATTGGCCTGAATGCCCGAATGCGGCTGTACGTTGGCAAAGGAGCAGCCAAACGCCTCGCAGGCGCGCGCCATGGCCAGCCGTTCCAGAGCGTCGGCGAAATCGGCGCCAGCGTGAAAGCGTGCCCCGGGGGCGCCGGTGACGGTCTTGTTGCAAAAGATCGACCCCTGCGCGTCAAGAACCGCGCGGGAGACGAAATTCTCGGAGGCGACAAGCTCGACGCTGTGGCTCTGACGATCGCATTCACCGGCAATGAGCGCGTGAAGCTCGGGGTCTGTGCGTGCGCAGGGATCTTCGAAGTAGCCCGAGAGATCGGAGGCGGCGAGGGAGGGAGAGGTAGTCATGAAATTGCCTGGAAAGGAACGTGGAGTCCGGAGGCGCGAACGCCTCCGGTCGCTGTCAGGTCTGGAGGGCTGGCACTAGAGGGTGCCAGCCTTGGGTATTGGCGCGGGGCTCAGCGCTCGACTTCGCGCGTCCAGCGGGCGTTCCACTCGGCGCGTTTCTCGTTGATCGTCGGCCAATCGACGGTGACCAGCTGATTGATCTGCTCTTCGCCGTAGGGCATGCCGACCTGGAATTCCGGCGCCAGTTCCGCTTTGCGGTTCACCGGCGCGAGGCCCGATGTCTTGGCGATGGCGACCTGCATTTCCGGCTCGAGGATCCGGTCGATGAAGGTCAGGGCTTCGGGCTTTTCGGCGCCGCCTGCGACCGGGCAAATGCCGGTGCCGATCACCGCGCCACCTTCTTTGGGATAGACGAAGGCTGCCGGGAAGCCAGTGTCGGCCAGTGCTTTGGCACGGCTCGATCCCCAGATCGCCACCACGGCCTGACCGCTTTGCAGAAGCTCGGTCATCTTGCCCGGCGACGGCTCGAAGGCCAGCACGTTCGGCGCGATCTCATCGGTGAAGGTTGCAAACCCCGGCTCGATGTCGGTCTCGGAGCCGCCACGCATCTTGGCGACCTGCACCAGCGTCAGCACACCATAGGTGTTGTTGAGCGGCGGGATGACCAGCTTGCCAGCGTATTTCTCGTCGGTCAGATCCTCGAGCGAGGTCGGCGCGTCCCAGCCTTGATCGGCGAAATACTCTTCGTTGTAGACGATGCCCGAGCCAAGCAGCCCGTAGGCCACCGACTTGCCGTCGGGAAACAGCGCGATGTCGTAGATGTCGTCCTTGATGTCACCAAGGTCGAGATCGCGGCAGAACCCCAGCGCGACGGCCTGCGCCATCGGGCCATCGTCGATCATCGCCACGTCGATCTGCTGATTGCCCGCCTGCGCCTGCAGCTTGGCCAGCGTGTCGGTCGAGTTGCCGGCGACATATTCGACCCGCAGTCCGGTTTCTTCGGTGAAGGCCGGGAAGACCGTGTCGCGCAGCGCCTGTTCGATCGAACCGCCGGGGCCGGCGACGTAAAGCACGTCGTCCTGCGCCAGCGCCGCACCGGCCATTGTGACCAGCGCGAGGCTGGCGGAGAGGGTTTTGCCGAAATGTCTCATTGATGAGCTCCCTGTGAGCGGATCGGTCTATGATCCTGGTTCGGTTATAATTTTCTCACAGCCTGCATCTTTCGGATTTACGAGATCAAATGAGTTCGGTTACCTAAGTTATGAATATATGTTATCACTTTTGCCTGCATTTTGATCCAAAGGACCGGTCTTGCCTACATCGAAGCAAATTGCTGCATTCCGCGCCGTTATGCTCACCGGAGGGGTCAACTCGGCGGCCCAGATGCTGCGTCTGACCCAGCCTGCGGTGAGCCGTCAGATCCGCGATCTTGAGGACTCGACGGGGCTGACTTTGTTCCTGCGCAAGCGCGGCGGGACGCTGCGGCCCACCGCCGATGCGGCCAAGCTCTTTAAGGAGGTCGAGCGGCACTATCACGGGCTCGACCAGATCGCGCAGGCGGTGCGTAACATGAGCAACCGGCGCGGCGGACGTCTTCGTGTCGCCTCGATGCCGTCGCTGTATCTCTCGATCCTGCCCGATTTCATCGGCGCCTTCACCGGCGCGCGTCCCGAGACCGACGTGCCGCTTATGGCGACCTCATCGGATGCGATCATCGAATGGGTCGAGCGTGGGCAGGTTGATGTGGGGCTGGTCGACTGGCCGTTCTCGCATCCGAACCTGAAACGGGTTCCGCTCGCGGGGATCGACGCCTTGGCGGTGCTGCCCGAGGGCCACCACCTGCTGCAAAAGGACGTGCTCGGGGCGGCGGATTTCGCCGACGAAGACTTCATCTCCTTGCCGCGCGCGACACAGTTCCGCTATGAGATCGACCGCTTCTTTCAATCGGCGGGCGTCGAGCGTCGGTTCGGCAGAGAGGCGCATTTGTCGATGGCGGCCTGCTCGATGGTCGGGGCCGGTCACGGGCTTTCGATCGTCGATCCGATCACTGCCGCGATCTACTGGAACGAGGGCATAGAGTTTCGCCTGCTGCGCGACGTGATCCGCGTCGAGTTTTCCGTGGTCTACCTTCAGAAAGCCGAGGACAATGTGCTTTTGAAGGAGTTCGTTTCGGAGTTTCAGAACGCCTTTCGCAGCTATACCTCCGAGCTTCCGTCCCGCATGGAACGGCGGTCGTGGATGTTGCGGTCAGGGTGAGCGTTCTTGGCAGACATTCCTCCGGGGGGGAGCGTGGTCGCCGCTTCCCTGTGGATAACTTGCAACATCCGCTTTCATAAAGATTGCGCAACCCGAATATCTTTTCGTGAACTCCGGGACGCGCCTTAGCCTTGATGGATGGGGAACAGGTGAGACAGGGAGTGTAGTATGAAGAGGATCGTGGCACTTTCGATGATCCTGGCGCTTGGCGCGTGTGAGAATGCATCGTTCAGCGACCGGACATTGTCGACGAAGGACACCTCGAGCCTGAGCTTTTATCCGGATGATCAGCTTTTGGTTTCGGCCAAGATGCAGTTCCGGGACGGCAATTACGGTAAATCTTACAAGATGTTCAAAGAGGCGCTGGACGTGGTGCCCGACGACACGGCGGCTTGGCTGGGCTTTGCCGCAAGCTCGGACATGCTGCGGCAGTTCGAGCGCTCGGATTACGCCTATCGCCGCCTTCAGCCGGTGATCGGCCATCGCGTCGAGTTTCTGAACAACTACGGCTACTCGATGCTGCTGCGCGGTGAGCTGGTGGCTGCACGGAAGTACTTCCTTGCCGCCTACGAGAAGGATCCGTCCAACCCGGTCACGGCGAACAATCTTGAACTTCTGCGCAACTCGGTGAATTCGCCGAAGCGCGCGCCCGGAGACCTGCGGGGCATCTGACGGGCAGGGCGCGCTATGGCAACGCTTTCGCTGATCGCGCAGCTTGCAGCGGCCGCGCTGATGGCGGGGATCGCGCTGCGGGATGCGAAGCAGTTTCGCATCCCGAATGCCGCCGTCCTGGCGATGTTGGCGCTTTATCTCGTGGCGCAGGGCGCACTGCTGTTTCCCGACTGGACGGGCGATCTCTTTGCCGGTGTCCTGCTCTTTGCGCTTGGGCTGGTCATGTGGCTGCTTCGTGCGCTCGGCGCCGGGGACGCCAAGTTGATGTTTCCACTTGGCCTTTCGCTTGGCGCCAGCGGCCTGATGCCCTTCGCCATCCTGCTCATGCTGGTGTCGATCCTGCTCTACATCGCGATCCTCATAAGCCGGTTGCTGAAGTCAGAGCGCGGACTCGGCGGCTGGTTCTCCCGCATGAAAACCGAAGGGCGCGTGCCCTATGGGGTGCCGCTCGCGCTGGCCTCGGTTCCGGTTCTGATCGTGCAGGCGCTCTGGATCGGTTGAAAAATGCAAAAACTCGTGTAAGGTATTCCGTGTTTTATATGTGATTTGCACGGCCAGCGTCGCTCTGCCTCGCTCGCTAAGCGCTTGAATGAGTTTGTGGAGGTGTGATGCTTAAAGAGTTTCACGAGTCGGAAGACGGGGCGATTCTTGTCCTCTCTCTTCTTCTCCTGCCGGTTTTTCTCGGCTTCGGACTTATCCTCATCGATGCGGGACGGGGCAACAGCGCCCATGGCGATCTGCAGGCTGCGGCGGATGCGATCGCGCTGGCGGGCGCGCGCGAGCTGGATGGCGGCGCGGATGCGCTCGACCGTGCGCGCAGCGCGATGGCGCAGGTCGACAATTCGGTCAGCATGCTTGCGGTTCGGGACGATGAGAACGAGCTGCACATCGACATCGCCTATGACGGGACCGACGCGCCGTTTCTCGTCCGCTTTCTCGACGCCATTCCCGATGACGACACGACGCCGATCACCGCCACTTGGCTGACCGACCATGCCACCACCGATCCGTCCGACGCGCAATATGTCTATGTGCATGCGCAGTCGCGGAACCTTCAGACGATCTTTGGCTCGCTCATTCCCACGCTTTCGGGCGGCGAGGATGCGGCGGTGGGCAGCCTGCCGGTCGGCGCGACCGCCGTGGCGAAATCGGAATCCGCCGCCTGCGACATCCCCCCGCTCTTCATCTGCAACCCATTCGAGTATGACGCCTCCGGAAATTACGTGGGCGACGGCCTTCAGATCGCGTTTCAGCGCGGCGATCTGCATGGCCGGATGATCCGCCTGCATCCGTCGGGCAATGAGACACCGATGCCCGGCAACTTCGGCTTTCTGGATGTGAGCGATGCCGATGTTTCGACCGATGCCGAGCCACAGGGTAGCGGCGCGCGGTCGATCAATGACTTCTTTGCCGGACGTCGCAACCGCACCTGCTACAGCGCCGAACTTGTGGAGACCAAGCCCGGTGCCAGCAACGGCGTTCGCACCGGGATCAACGCCCGTTTCGACATGTATGGCGGGCTTTATCAGAACGGCAGCGTCAACGGGCAGGACGGGTTCACCGTGCGCACGGCTCTGAACGTGCGCAAGGGCATCATGCCCGGCTCGCAGGGCAACAACATTGATGACTGCGTCATTCAGGGCAATTCGCTCGCCAATGGCGCGGTGATCGGGGATGACCATGTCTGGACGCCGGACGGGTTCAACGCCAACGGCGTGACCGATCCCGCCTATGGGCTGCCGGACAACCTGACCATGAACGCGCCGAACACCGGCGGGCTGGTGACCAGCGATGATGTCGCCGGGGCCTATATCGGTGTCGGCGAATGGGCCGGCCAGACCTATCTCGATCGCAACTATGGCGCGGGTTTCATCGATTACGACAGCATCCCAAGCTCGTTTCCCGGCGTCGTCGAGGGCTACAGCGGGCCGGGCTCGGTCCATGCCTCGCGCTACGACGTCTATCAGTACGAGCTGGCGACCGATGTCACCGTCGATGGCGTGACCACGCCGCTCTATCAGGTGCGCGCGCCCGGGGATGCCGATGAGGACAACCCGACCCCGACCGGCGAGTCCGGCGAGGCGCTCTGCCTCGCGCAGGGCAACGGGAATGGGAACAGCGGCGGCTCCGAGATCGTCACCGATCCGGACCCGCGCGTTCTGGTGGCGGCGATCATCGACTGCGGCGAGAACGCGGACGAGACCGGGCGCTCGGACCTGCCGGTCAACAGCTACGCCAGCATCTTCATGGCGCGGCCGATGATCAGCTACGCGTCGGGAATGGATATGACCATCGACGTCGAGGTGATTGATATCACCGGATACGGCGGCAATGGCACGCTAGAGACCTTCATTCGCGAAGAATCGGTCCTCGTGCGCTGAAAAGCTGAGTCACCTATTTATATTCATCCGATTCGTATTGCGGCCTTTTGGGCTTTGACGAGAGTCATGCGCTGTTTCATTACACCCCAGGGGTGAATTGCGGTTATTTTGGGGCTTAAATTCGGGTGAATTGACTTTTGTGATACCCGTGGAAGTTGAGGATTGTTTTCTAGCCTAGGATAATTTCACCGGAGAACCCTTTTCTTGAGAGAATCCGCGCTATATCGAAATAATTTCTTTGTGAATCCCGCTGAATGTGGCAGTTTCATGAGCAAGGGGCAAAGAATTCGCATCCTTAGAATAATAGTTAGAAGTCTGTCGAGTTTCATGAGTGCGCTCATTTCGGGTGCTGTTATTTTCAGGAGAAAGTTATGAACTTCGCTATCGTTTCTGCATACTGCGCCAACACCTTCCGTCGCCTGCGTGATGAGGAAGACGGCTTGGCTCTCACCGAATATCTGCTTCTGCTTGGCCTGCTCGTGGGCGGCGTTATCTTGGCTGTCGGATTCTTTGGCTCCGCTCTCTCCGACGGTTGGACGCAATGGGCTGATTGGGCGACAGTAGAAATTTCAAACCCGTGGAATGGCGATAACGCTGGTGCCGCAGCCGCGGCGTATGGTGCTGCTGATGATGGTGCTGGTGGGTAATCTGTTCGCTAGAATGTGATACAAACTTCGGCCCGCTCTCACTTCCGTGCCAGTTTTGAGCATATCGTTCGTGGTGAGTGGAAAACTACTTTAGCCCTGCGGCGTTTAGGGAGCCATCCTAGATGGACGTCGCAGGGTCTACAGTGCGCTGATTATATTTTCGAAAGCGTCTCCATATACTTATGACTGTCGGAGGCAAATTTTCGTCCTCTAGTCTGTGTCTCTTGCGGGTGGTTTAGATGAAATTTTCAATGGTTCTTAGTCTTGTCGTAGCGGTTCTCTTGGCGGGAGCTGCCGTGTATGGCGCACGGGACTGGCTCGCTCAAGAGCAGCGCCGCCTCAATTCCCAGACGCGACACGAAAGTCCGTCTGTACCCGAGATGACTGTCGTAGTTGCTGTCGAACCAATTACGTTCGGGGAGCGTTTGAGCGCGACAAAGCTGCGCACGATCGCCTGGAGCAGTGACATCACGCCCGAAGGCTCCTTCACCTCGATCGAGGATGTGATCGGCCAAGATGACGATAACTCCGCGCGATTTGCGCTGACCACCATGGCTCCGGGTGAGCCCATCCTCGCCACGAAAATCACGCTGCCCGGCCAGCGGGCAAAGCTTTCCACCGCGCTCACTCCCGGCATGAAGGCCGTTTCGATCCGCGTCAACGACGTGCTCGGTGTCGCGGGCTTCGTTCTGCCGGGCGACCGCGTCGACGTCATGTTGACCCGCGGTGGACGGGGGGAACAGTCTTTCGTCGATATTCTGCTTCAGGGCGTCAAAGTTCTCGCCATCGACCAGATCGCCGACGAGCTCAAGGATAAGCCCAGCGTGGTGCGGACGGTGACCTTTGAGGTGAACACCACCGAAGCGCAAAAGCTTGTTTTGGCTGGAAATGTCGGAACCCTGTCGCTGGCGCTGCGCAATGTCGGCTCGAACGATATCGAAAATAATGACCGCATCACCATGGCCGATCTTACCGAGTTCGACGTGGCCGAGGATCTGGCGCCGGTGGTCGTGAAAGCCGAGCCGAGCGTTGAGACGCGGAAACTGGATGCCATGGAGGTGTTGCTGAAAAGCACACTCGACGGAATTTCCGACCGTCTGACCAGCGTCGAGGATAAAATTCAGAAGCCAGAACCCACCGAAGTTGAGAAAATAGTAGAGCGTGTCGTGATTGCGCCCCCGGTTCCCGCGAAAAAGGCGACGGTGGCCGTGATCCGCAATGGAAGACGTGACGTGTATAAGGTCGAACCGAGCTCTGCAGGCTCATATGGCGTGGACCCGCAGCTCGCGCCAGAGTTGGTGTCAGTCCAGCTAGAAAACTAATAACGAGAGTCTGCAGGTCGGAGGGCAGAGCAGGATAAAGAGACGGGAGGGATCGAATGCCTCGGCGCATATCAATCTTGAAGAGGGCGAGCAGGCGCGCCCGGCAGGCCGCCGCCATCGCCGCAGTGGGAAGCCTCGCGCTTATCGCCGCGCCTGACGATCTCGCAGCACAAAGCCGCGACATCTATATCGACGATGGCACCGTGTCGAAGGTGGTTCTGGCACCCAGCACAACGCTGACGGTCAATACCGATGGACCCTTCGCGGATATCGTCATTGGCGACACAGAGATTGCCGACGTCTTTCCGCTGACTGACAACTCTCTTTACATTCAGGCCAAAACCTCCGGCCTGACGAATATCACGCTTTATTCGAGCGAGAAGCAGCTTCTCGAGGTGATTGACGTGCGCGTGCAAGCGGACTTCAGCGACCTCGAGAACGTCATCCGTCGCGCCGTGCCCAGTGCCCGCGTCGACGTTCTGAACGTGAATAACCGCATTCGTGTCTCCGGCAGCGTCAAGGACAACGTCGATCGCCAGCGCATCCTGCAGATCGCGTCTCAATATTCCGCCGACCCGGTGGTGGACGCGATCAAGGTGGCCAGCGCGCAGCAGGTCGAGCTTGACGTGCGTATCCTCGAGGTCGAGCGCAATTCCGGTCGTAGCCTTGGTGTCGATCTGACCGGGACGCGCGACAATG
Source organism: Salipiger sp. CCB-MM3 (assembly GCF_001687105.1). Taxonomy (NCBI): domain Bacteria; kingdom Pseudomonadati; phylum Pseudomonadota; class Alphaproteobacteria; order Rhodobacterales; family Roseobacteraceae; genus Salipiger; species Salipiger sp. CCB-MM3. Next base: position 204,046 of record NZ_CP014600.1, on the reverse strand, counting down.
GCGAGACCGCCTTTCAGACCAATGGCGCCAGCATCGCCGCGACGTCCGGCACACCCTTCGGCTCGGCGGTTGGCGAGCTGCTCGAGATCTCCGGCTTCCAGATCGACGTGGTGATCAACGCGCTGGAGCAAAAAGGCCTCGCCCGCCGCCTCGCCAACCCCAAGCTGGTGACCACCAGCGGCATCGAGGCGAACTTCGTGGTCGGCGGCGAGGTCCCGATCAGCGTCGCGCAGGTGAACGAGAACGGCACCGCGGTGCAGAGCACCGATTATCGCGAATACGGCGTGCGGCTGAACTTCGTGCCGGTGGTGCTGGACGATCAGCTGATCTCGCTGCGCATCATGCCCGAGGTCAGCGACATCGACCCTTCGGTCACGGTGAACGGCCAGCCCGCTTTCATCTCGCGCAAGGCCGAGACCACCGTCTCGCTGCGCAACGGCCAGAGCTTTGCCATCGCCGGTCTGCTGCAGGCGAACAATGCGCGCAGCGTCGATCAGGTGCCGTGGCTGGGGCAGATCCCGATCCTCGGCACGCTGTTCAGCTCGCGCAGCTTCGAAAAGCGCGAGTCCGATCTGGTGATCCTGGTGACGCCGCGTCTGGTGGCGCCGGTGGGTCCGGACACGCCGCTGCGCTCGCCGCTCGACAACACCCGCTCGTCCAACGACATCGAGCTTTTCCTGCTCGGCATGCTGGAGGTCGACCGTGACCTGCTGCGCCGCTTCCGCGAGGGCACCGGCGTTGTCGGCCCCTATGGCCACATGATTGATCTGGAGTTCGACGATGCCGTCATTGCAAAGAAGTAAGCCTCTCTTCGCCGTGATCCTTGCGGGTCTGACGCTCTCGGCCTGCGGCTCGGCGGATTACCTGAACAACTGGGACACCTCGGCGGCGCGATCGGGCGATGCGATGATGGCGAACACCGCGATCCAGGAACTCGAAGCATGGCCGCCCGCCGCCTATAAGACCACGGTGGGCTCCGGCGGCTGAGCCGCCCCATAAGACCAGCGGCTCCGGCAAGATTTTGCAGCCGGGTCCGCTTCGATTTTTTCGTTTGTTTGCACCTGTTTGTTTGAAGGTGAGTTTTTGCAATGTCTGCGCGTGGAACTGCGGTTTTCATAAAGGACGAGCGAGGCACGGTCCTCGTCGAAGCCTTGATGGTGTTCCCCGTGCTGATGTTTCTGTCGTTCGGTCTTCTGGAATTCTCCAACGTGTTGTGGGAGCGCCAGCAGATGCAGATGGGCCTGCGCGATGCCGCGCGCTACTGGTCGCGCTGCCGCTCGGACATCAACGGCGCCGAGATGTTCTGCTCAGAGACGGTTGCCCGCAACATCGCGTTTTATGGCAACCCGGCGGGCAGCGGGCGTTTGCGCGTGCCGAACTGGGACGCTGCAGAGGAGATCAGCTTCGATCCGGCCAAAGCCTCCCTTCCGACGAATGCATCATTGCCGGGCGACCCAAGCTTGATGCCGCGGGTGACGGTGAGTGGGACGGTCACTTATTTTGGCTCGCCGATGTTCTCGGCGCTGCTGGATGACTCGATAACCATCAGCCACACGGTTGAGATGAGGTACATCGGATGGTGACACAACGGCAAAAGCGCCGGGTCTTGTCGGGATTTCTGTCCGATACCTCCGGCCTCGCGATGACCGAGATGCTGATCATCTTTCCGGTCTTTATGGTGATCGTCGGCGCGATGATCGAGTTTGGCGCGCTGATGTTCCAGTGGAACCAGACCGTGAAGGGCATGCAGCTCGGAGCCCGTCTTGCGGCGGTGTCCACGCCGCTGACCGATATCTCTTCGCTCAACAGTTTCGAAACCGCGGTCTCGCAGGGCGACCCGACCCCCAATGAGGCGTTGGCCATAAGCTGTGGAGCAGGCACCACCGCCTGCGACGCAACCGAACTTGGGCGTCTGCTCAACGGCGGCGACGCCTGCGGAGCATTCACCACAGGTCTTGTGGGTGTGTGTGATGTGGCGCCCTTCATCGGCGCGGAGAACCTGCGCGTCACGTATTACCGGTCGGGGCTCGGCTATGTCGGCCGCCCGTTCGGGCCGGTCCTGAGTATCACGCTGGAGGTACGGAACCTCAACTTCGACTTCTTTCTGTTGGATGACTTGATTCCGGGGCTCGGCCAAATCGCCATTCCCGCGCACCCGGTGACGATCACCAGCGAAGACATGTCCAGTTGCGCTGACCCGGAGGATTGTGAGGCATGAACATGAACGTGGAAAGCCCCAAGGCGATGGCCAACATCCCGATGACCCGAATGCTTCTGCTGAGCGGGGAGGGGGCGCAGCCGAGCGAGGTCGAGGCGCTGGTGGAATTCTCGCCGCGCATCGTCATCTCGCCCCTCGATCCCTCGCGGCTCAAAGAGCAGCTTGCGGGCGGCGGTGCCGATCTCATCGTGGTCAATCTGGCGCGGCTGGCGGAGGCGGAGCTTACGGTGCTGAACGATATCCGGGCTCTGGCCGGTGGCTTGCCGCTGATCGTGATTTCGCCGCAGCTGTCGCCCGAAGAGACCCGGCGGCTGTTTTCGCTCGACCTGCAGGACTGGCTGCCGAAGCCGCTGGAGGCGGGGGATCTGATCGACAGCATCCAGAAGGCGATGCGCAGCCGGTCGGTCACCACCAACCGCGTCCATGCGGTGATCTCGGCGGTGGGCGGCGCGGGGGCGACGACGCTGGCGGTGAGCATGGCCGATCTTGCGGCGAGCCATTTCGTGAAGAAGCAGGGGTCGGTCGCGCTCTTCGATCTGGATTTTTCGCTGGGCAACTGCGGCTATACGATCAACCTGATGAATGACTTCAACCTCGGCAGCGTCGCCTCTGCGCCGCGCCGCGTGGATGCGGAGTTCATTCGGGTGATCCAGAAGAAGCACCCCAATGGCTTCTTCCTCTATTCCTTCAAACGGCCCGAGCTGAACACGGAATTGAACGGATACGAGTTGGTGCTGCGGATGCTGGATGCGGTGAGCGTCGAGCATGACCACACGTTCCTCGACATTCCCTATTACGAGACCGAGTGGCGCGAGGATGTGTTCTCGGCGGTCAACAGCTTCACGCTGGTGAGCGAGCTGCACCTTCCGGCGATCAAGCACACGCTGGATCTGATCGAGCGTATCCGCGCCCTGCGCGGCGCCGAGGTGCCGGTGCATGTGGTGTTCAACAAGCATGAGACGCATCTTTTTGGTCAGCACATCAGCAAGAAGCGCCTGAAGGAGCTCTTTGAAGACACGCCCTTCCACTTTGTGCCGCAGGCGCAGGGGCAGATCAGCCAGGCGATGGATCGCGGCGTCTTGCCCAGCGATGTCTCGCGGCGCTCCGGGTTTCTCAAGGCGCTGACCAAATACATGAAGGCGGTGCAGATGTCGGTGGAGGTCTCCTCGTGACGCAGCGCGCCTTCTCGCGGCGCCGGGTTTTGGCGCTCTCTGTGGTAACGCTTTTGCCCGCGCCGCTGCTGCGCGCGGAGTCCGCGAAAGTGCCGCGCAGCCACGGCCCGCGCAGCATGCAGATCGTGCGCTACGGCGGCGGCGAGGCGCCGGGGACCATCGTCATCTCGAACACCGAGCGGGTGCTGATTCGGGTGCTGCCCGGCGGCAAGGCAGAGCGTTACACCGTGTCGATCGGGCGCGAGGGCTTTAGCTGGACCGGCACCACCTATGTCGGGCGCAAGGAGGAATGGCCGGGCTGGCGCCCGCCCTCCGAGATGCGCCAGCGCGACCCGTCGCTGCCGGGCTATGTGCCGCCCGGACCGTATAACCCCTTGGGGGCGCGGGCGATCTATCTCTACCGCGGGGGGCAGGACACGCTCTACCGCATTCACGGAACGAACTCCGCCGGCACCGTCGGCGGATACGAGACGTCGGGCTGCTTCCGCCTCAGCAATGCGGATGTGCTCGATCTGTTTGGAAAGGTTGCGACCGGAACGAAGGTGATCGTGCGTTAACGAGGGAGTTGGTCATGGCAGGACGGTTTTTCAGAAAGGCTCAGCCCGAAGCGCCGGTGGCGACATCGGCCGAGGTGGTGGAACTCAAGGCGCCCGAGGCGTTGGCGCCAGCCAAACCCGCGGTTGCGCAATATGAGGCGCCGGATTTCGTCAACGAGCGGGTCACGCTGCACCGGTTCCTGATCGACAAGATCAACCTGTCGATCCTCGACACGATGGAAGAGGACGAGATCCACGAGGAACTGCGCCCGCTGGTGCGCAGCTACGCCAAAGAGCACAACTTCCCGCTCAGTGCCTCGGAGCTTGACGCGCTCATCGTCAGCATCGGCGACGAGATGCTCGGGCTTGGTCCGATCGAGCCGCTGCTGGATGACGACACGATCAGCGATATCCTCATCGTCGGGGCGGGCACGGTGTTCGTCGAACGTTTCGGCAAGCTCGAACAGGTCAAAATCCGCTTCAAGGACGAAGACCACCTGCTGCGCATTATCAACAAGATCGTCGCCTCGGTGGGGCGGCGGGTGGATGAATCCTCGCCGCTGGTGGATGCGCGCCTAGCCGATGGCTCGCGCGTCAACGTGGCGATCCGCCCGGTGGCGGTGGACGGGCCGCAGGTCTCGATCCGCAAGTTTGCCAAGCGGCCCTATTCGCTCGACCGGCTGGTGGACAACAACGCGCTTGCGCCGGGCATGGCGGCGCTGCTCGCCGCGGCGGTCGAGGGCAAAGTGTCCATCGTCGTCTCGGGCGGCACGGGCTCGGGCAAGACCACGATGCTCAACGCGCTGTCGTCCTTTATCCCCCATGACGAACGTCTGGTGACCATCGAGGACGCGGCAGAACTGCAGCTGCAGCAGCCCCACGTCGTGCGTCTCGAGACGCGCCCGCCGACGGTGGATGGGCGCAACGAGATCCTGCAGCGCGACCTTGTGAAGAACGCGCTGCGGATGCGCCCGGACCGGATCATCATCGGCGAGGTGCGCGGCGGCGAGGCTTTCGACATGCTGCAGGCGATGAACACCGGCCACGAAGGCTCGATGTCCACGATCCACGCCAACAACCCGCGCGACGCCATAGCCCGTATGGAGCAGATGGTGGGCATGGCGGGCATGCCGATGAGCCAGACCAGCATCCGCTCGCAGATCACCTCGGCGATTGATCTCATCGTGCAGCTTGAGCGTCTGCGCGACGGCACCCGCCGCGTTACCTCGATTGCCGAGATCACCGGCATGGAGGGCGACGTGGTACAGCTGCAAGAGATCATGGCCTTCAAGCGCACCGGCGTCGACGAGCACGGCAAGGTGCTTGGCAGTTTCCGGGCCACCGGCATCCGTCCGCGCTTCCTTGAGGATCTGCAGTCGATGGGGCTCAAGCTGAACTCCGATCATTTCGATCCGTCAAAGGAGCTGTGAGATGCTGAACGCTCCTATCGTCATCTACGGGTTGGTCTTCGTTGCGGTGCTGATCCTTGCCGACACGGTGCTGCGCGTCGTCTTCGGCATTCGCCGCAACGCCCTTGAAGTGCGCAACCGGCTGGAAGCGCTGAAGCTGAAGTCGGGCGCGGAGGCGGCCCATACCGAACTGCTGCTGCGCCGCGGATCGGCCAAGCAGGGGGCGAACGCCTCGCTGCTGCAGGCGCTGCGCAGTTTCTACGCGCAGTCCGGGCTCGAGATGACCACCCCGCGGCGCATCCTTTGGCTGCTCGGCATCTATGCCCTTTGCTATATGGCGGTTCACCTGTTCCTCAGCATCGGGCTGGCGGTCGATCTGGGCCTCGCCTTCGTGCTTACCGTGGTGGTCAGCGGGCTGCTGCTCTATCGCAAGCGCGCGGCGCGGATCAAGAAATTCACCAGCCAGCTTGCGCCTGCCATCGACATCATCGTGCGCAGCCTCAACGCCGGGCATCCGCTCAACGCGGCGCTGGCGCTGGTGGCCCGAGAGATGCCCGATCCCATCGGCTCGGAGTTCGGCATCCTCAGCGATCAGATGACCTTTGGCTCGGACCTCGATCAGGCGATGCTCAACATGATCGACCGGGTCGGTGCGGATGAGCTCAACCTGCTGGCGGTGACGGTGAGCGTTCAGCGCGGCACCGGCGGCAATCTGTCGGAGATCCTCGAGAACCTCGCGCAGATGATCCGCGACCGCCTGATGATCCGGGCCAAGATCAAGGCGATCTCGGCGGAGGGACGCATCACCTCGTGGATCATGCTGCTGTTCCCCTTCTTCCTGTTCAGCATGATCCGCACGCTGGTGCCCGACTATTTCGACCCTGTCTGGGAGAGCGGCCATGGCCCCATCGTGGTGACGGTCTGTCTGGTGCTGATGGGGATTGGCATGGTGATCCTGCGCAAGCTGGTCAATTTCGATTTCTGAGGCGTCACGCCGCGGAGGTAAGACGATGAATGAGTATCTGGTTCTGGCGGCCATTTTCACCGCGGTGCTGATCGCCACATTCGCGATCCTGAACGCCCTGACACAAAGACGCGACGTCGAGCGCAATATCGAAAGCTCGCGGCGGCGGCGTCGCAGCGACACCGAGATCGACGAGCTTCTCGGCACCGGCAACGAGCGGCTGCGCTACTATCTCGACGTGGTGAAGACCAAGAAGAAGGACAGCCTCGAGATGCGTCTCGTTCAGGCGGGCTTCTTCTCGAAAAGCGCGGTCGCGAAGTTCAACCTGATCCGCATGCTCGCCGCATTGGTCGCCTTTGTCGCGCTGCAGGTGACGCTGCAGAAATTCGTGCCAAGCGCCAGCCGGGTGACCTTGCTGATCTTCGCGGCGCTGGCCGCGGCGCTGGTGTTCATCCTCGCCTCGGTGGTCCTCGAACGGATAGCCAAGAAGCGGATGCGCGAGTTCCGCAAGATCTTCCCCGATTTCATGGACCTGCTGCTGGTCTGCGTCGACGCCGGGCTCAGCATCGACGCGGCGGTGGACCGGGTGACGCGCGAGTTTCTGCAGACCGTTCCCGATTTCGGTGTGCAACTGTCGATCGTGAACCTCGAGATCCGCGCCGGGCGGCCCATGCATGAAGCGCTCTACAACTTTTCGGACCGGGTTCAGATCGAAGAGGCACGCACTCTTGCGGTGCTGTTCCGCCAATCCGAGGAACTGGGCTCGAGCGTCAGCCGCACGCTGCGCAGCTTTGCGCGGGAAATGCGTCAGATGCGCATCGTGAAGGCCGAGGAAAAGGCCAATGCGCTGCCGGTGAAGATGCTGTTCCCGATGGCGCTCTTCATGTTCCCGGTCAGCCTGATCATCGTTCTGGTGCCGATCACCATGACCGTGATCGAGATCCTCACCGGGCTCACACCATCGTAAAAGGGCGCCTGCCGAGATCGACATGAGATCGACACGGCAATGGCATGATAGGTCAGCGGCCCTGATCGGATAGACTTGCACAATAGGTCATCGCAAACGAAAAACGCCGGGCGGAAGGCCCGGCGTTTCCATTTGAGACATTTGCCCTCAGCGCCGATCGCGCCGCTTGCTCGCCGCGACGTTGCGCCAAGCCAGTTCCAAAAGCTCGAGCGACAGTTCCGGTTCGCGGTCGAGATAGCGGCAGGCGGCAAGGATGTGCCGCATCAGAAAGCCGGGATGCGCGCCCGAGGTGACAAAGCCCGCCTCCTCGTATTTGCGGTTAAAGAAGACCTCCATCACCTCTGGCTGCCATGCGATCTGCAGGCTGTCGCAGGTGTCGCGGAAGATCTGAAGGTAGTCTTCCTTGGTCGGCGAGGGGACGTGGATCTTGAAGTAGATCCGGCGCAGCGCGGCGTCGTCCCCCATCTCCTCTGGCAGCATGTTCGACGAGAAGACCACCAGCTGATCGAAGGGCACGCCGAACTTCTTGCCGGTGTGCAGCGACAGGATGTCGAAGCCTTTCTCCAGCGGCACGATCCAGCGGTTGAGATAGGCCTGCGGCGGCTCTGCCTGCCTGCCGAAGTCGTCGAGAACGAAGACCCCGCCAAGCGCCTTGAGATGCATTGGCGCCTCATAGAAGCGCGCCGTATGCTCGAAGGAGAGATCCAGCATATGCAGCATCAGCTCGCCGCCCGCGATCACCACCGGGCGATGGCAGGGCACCCAGCGCAGATCCGAGCGCGGCTGATCTTCGGGCAGATCCGCGGTCTGGTGCAGCGTCTCGTCGTAAAAGCGAATGATCTGATGGCCGACGAGGATGGCATAGGGAAAGCTCACCACGTCGCGAAACGACATCCCCAGCGCCTCGGCGAGCGAGGTCTTGCCGTTGCCCGGCTCGCCGTAAAGCAGCATCGAGCGCCCGGAGTTGGCCGCAGGCCCAAGCTGCGCCTTGAGAATATTCGGGATCACCAGATGCGACAGCGCGCTGTCAAGCTCGGTGCGGTGGATCTCTTCGTGGCTGATCGACTGCCGCCGGATTTGCGCCTCGAACGCCTCGAGCGTCACCGGCGCGGGCCCGATATATTGCGACACGTTGAGCGCATCCAGCGCCCATGCCTTGCCAAGATCGGTCAGCGTGTAGCGGATGTCGGACTTGATGTCGGCGCTGTCGAGCCCCTGCGCCTCGACCAGCATCAGCGTGCTCATCTGCTTGATGAGCTGGCGGCAGACCAGCTTGGGCAGTTTCACCACTTCGGCGATCTGCGCCGGGGTGAGCGTGCCGCCCGCGTGCAGGACCTTGCACAGGTGGTTGATCAGAAAGCTCTCGGAAAGCCCGGTCTCTTCAACGGTCTTGGGCGCGGGGCCGGGAAGAAAGAACTGGCCTTGCGGGGCCGCGGTGCCCTCGGCATCCAGCGGCGCGCTCGCTGCGTCGATCTCGGGCTGGCCCGTCTCAGTCGGCGGGCTTGTCTCTATAGGTGGGGGTGTCTGAACGGGTTGCTCTGAAACGGTCTCCTCCGGAGACTTCGAAAACAGTTTCACGATGGATTCCTCTCCAAAAATGTCACTCGCTAAGTAATGGTCGGTGAAAATGCACTCGCCGCAGTCTACCCCGCATTTCCGCATTTACGTAGCGAAAACTGCATATCTGCCGGGATGACTTTCAGGGCAGATCAATGCGGTGGGACAATTGGGATTGTGTCCCCAACAATTATGCGAGGATTGCGACGCGGATAGCGTGGCGATAGTCGACAAAGCGTGAGCCGACGCCCATTTCGGGCGCAAGCGTCAGGGGGGTGAGCCGACCGTCAGGACCTCTGCCCGGGCCCGTTCTGCAGCCGCGCTACCGCCGCGGCGATTTGTGCGCCTTCGCGGGTGGAGGCGACTTCGATGGGATACTCCCCCGACCCTTCCGCAATGCGTGCGGCGCTGGCCCCCAGCGCGGTCAATGGCGCAAGGAAGAGGCGGGCGTAGACGAAGGTTGCCAAAAGCAGCAGGCCAACGGCAGCCGCAAGTGCGGTCAGGACAGCAGAGCGCAGATAATCCGTTGTCGATCCCACGCTGCCCGCATCGATCCGGCCAGCCAGACGCCAGCCGAAATTGGGAAGATTTTCGTAAGAGATGCGCGGTACGAGGCTGGAGAAGTAACGTGTCCCGTCGCCCCAGACCTCCTGTGACGCATCCGCGGTTCCCATTTGGACTGCGCTTTGCAGATGCTCCCCCACGCTCCCCTCGATCTGGGTGGAGGACAGGATGAGCTTTCCAGATGCATCGAAGAGCAGCAGGCCCATCCTGAGGTCATCGGCAGTTTCCTTTAGCAGCCGCGCCATCCACCCCGCGTCGATGTGCATCGCAACAACGCCGATGGTATCGCCGTCTTCATTCTTCACCGGTTGGGCAAGGTCGATGAACTGAGGCGGCACGCCACTTTCATTGCGCAGCAGGTTAGCGAGAAGAACTGCTTCATGGACACTCCCTGCGTAGCCGCCCTCAAGTCCGGCGATGAACCAGGGCCGAGCGCTGACATCTTGCCCCACGAGCATGCCGTCCGCGGCCTCTATCACCTCGCCGTCCGTATTCGCGTAACCGATCCAGGAAATCCGGCTGCCATCGCCACGCACCCCGTTCATCAGGTCGCGAATGGCCTCCCTGTCCCGTCCCGACGCCGCCTGCGCGAGAAACCCGAGGGCCTGCCAGTCCGCAAAGAGCGAGCGGGCCATGTTCTGTGCCGCCGATGTGGTTCGCACCCTCACAGCTTGATCGAGGTTCTGATTCAGGATCGCTTCGGAGCGGGATCTGAAAAACAGCGCCGCGCCGACGCCGACGATCAGCATGGTGATGAGGACGAACGCATAGAGCGAGCCTCGTAGGGTGATGCGCGGTAGGGCGAACTGCTGGGCACTCATCGAGACATCTCTGACCAAGGGTACTCACGGAAAAGGGAGCGTTTCACACGGCTCTCTCGCACCCTTCTTGACCCAGCTCTCTGGCCAAAAGCAATGGCCGCAATTGCCAGTGGCCGGATGTTGCCGTGTCTGTTGATGGCAGGGTTCGAAAACTGGGCCATCGCGGTCGAGCGCAGCGCAGCGCGTCGCGCTCACGTGCACGCATGGGGCTTGGCGTTTGCTCAATGACGCAGAGCGCCACACCGGCGCGTCACGCCACCCGTTTGCCGATGAGGGCCAGCACCGCGCCCTGCGGATCTCGGGCGTTCAAGATATATTCCCCACCCGGAATCTCCTGCGGGCCCATCAGCATCTCGCCGCCATTGTGATCAATGTAGGCGGCGGCTTTGTCGATGTCGGCGACGCGGAAATAGAAGAGCCACTGGGGCGGCATGTCGCCAGAGGACATCACTGCACCGAGGAGCGACGCATGCGGCGGGTTCCGGAGCATGTCGTAGGATCCGGCTGGACCCATGTCCATGCTGTCGGTTTTCTCCCAGCCGAAGCAGGCCGCATAGATCTCGAGCGCCGCCGAGGGATCGGACGTACGCAGCTCATTCCAAGCGCAATGGCCCTCTCGCGGGGCGTCTTGCGCGAAGGCTTGGCTTGGCTCATCCGAAGTTCCGCGCATGAGGTAAATCGGCGCGCCCTGCGGGTCGTGCAGCAGGGCCATCCGTCCGACGCCTTGCAGGGTGGTCGGCTCCATGATCACCCGGCTGCCGCGGTCTGCCATCTGCTGCACCGAGGCATCCACGTTGTCGACGCCGATATAGCCGGCCCACATGGTCTGCGCCCCGGCGTCACAGGCTTCTGCGGGCAGTTTGAGCAGTCCACCCGCCGGTGGCCCGTCCTTGGAAAACAGGCGGTAGTCCATGTCTCCGCCGGGGCCCGCCGGTTCGAAGGACCAGCCGAGGAGACCGGCATAGAACGCCTCGGAGGCGTCCGGCTCGCGGCTCATCAGCTCATACCAGATGAAATCGCCATGATGGTTGGGCATCTCTGGGCTCCAATTTGCATCTCTATCGTTATGCGTTGGCGCGGGTTGGGCCGCATGGCCCTCCCTGCGCTTTGGTGGTCAGTCCGCTTCGGACATGGCGGCCGGGCCCTCGGCAATGGCTTCGGCACTCATCCACATCGGCTCCCAGATGTGCCCATCGGGATCGGCGAAACTGCGTCCGTACATGAAGCCGTGATCCTGCTTCGGGCAGGGATCGAGCGTGCCACCAGCCCGCCCCGCAGCCTCGGTGATCGCATCCACAGCCTCTGCGCTCTCGCGGCTGATGCAGAGCAGAACCTGCGCTTCAGTTTGGGCATCGACGCGCCGTTTGTCGGTGAAGGTCGCCCAGAACTCATGGGTGAGCAGCATCACGTGGATCGTCTCCGACAGGGTCATCGCCGCGGCCTTGTCGTTGGTGAACCGCGGATCGTTGCGGAACCCGATCGCCTCGTAGAACTGCTTGGCGCGATCAAGGTCGGCAACTGGCAGGTTGATGAAGATCATCTGTGACATCGGGCTTCCTCCCTAAGCTGAGTCTGATGTGGACAGGCTAGGGCTGTGAGGTTACAAATAGCAACCATGAAGTTACTAAAAGAAACCAATGAGCGGAAAAGCCCGCACGGCAGATGGTATGCGGACGCCTGCGGCACCGCCTTTGGGCTGGAGATCCTTGGCGAACGCTGGGCCCTGCTGATCGTGCGCGAGCTCATGTTCGGGCCGCACCGCTTCTCTGACCTGCGCGTAGCTCTGCCGGGGATCAGCGCCAAGGTGCTGACCGAGCGGCTGGCGGGGCTGGAGGCCAGCGGTGTGCTGCGGCGCCAGACGGCGCCCGAGCCCGCGCCTGCGCAGCTTTACGGCCTGACGCGCTGGGGCTACGCCGCCGAGCCGATCATCCAGGAACTCGGCCGTTGGGCCGCGGCCTCGCCGCTGCATGACCCGACCCTGCCGCTGTCGCCGGTGTCCTTCATGCTTTCGCTGCGCACCATGTTCGACGCCGGGGCCGCAGAGGGCCTCGTGGTGACTGCGGTATTCGCGATCGGATCAGCCCGATTTACCGCGCGCCTCGAAAACGGGGCTCTGCCGGTTACGCGCGGTGAGACGGACAAATGGGATCTGCATTTCGAGGCGGATAGCGGCCCCGCGCTTGCCGCCATGTTCTATGGCGGCGTCTCGCCCGAAGACGCGGGCGTCGCGATCTGCGGAAACCGCGGGCTGGCAGACCGCTTCATCGATCTGTTCACACTGCCGGAGCCATTTTCGGACTAGGTGCCTCGACCGTCCCCGTCCGGGCGAAAGCCGAAGCCCCGAACGAGATCCCATGCCCCCTGAGGGAACGGAGAGCGTTTACGCGACACGGCCCTCTCTGCGAAGAAGTTCCAATTCCCCTAAGACGCGCGCGCCAGCCATTGAACCGATGCGGTGAACATCCGACATAGGGTCATGACCGCGCGGTGAAAGGCAGCAGAGATGACGGATGGAGAGGCGATCGGGATGAGGGGGCAGCCGAAGGTCGAACGCCTCTATCTCGACTTCGACAGCTTCTTCGCCTCGGCTGAACAACATTTCAACGCCGACCTGCGGGGCCGCCCCTTGGGTGTTGTTCCACTGGACTCGCCGCATACCAGTTGCATCGCCGTCAGCCGCGAGGCCAAGGCGCGGGGCGTGAGATCTGGCGCATCGGTCCGCGCCGCGCGCGCGGTGATCCCTGATATGGTCTTTGTGATCGCGCGGCATGACGCCTACGTTCGGCTGCACAAGCGCATCCTCGAGGTCATCGGCAGCATCCTCCCGGTGGCGCACGTGAGGTCGATCGACGAGGTGGTCTGCCACCTTTCGCCCAGCGAAGCCGCGCAGGGCAGGGCGCTTGCAGAGCGCATCAAGGCTGCGCTCGCACAGGCTTTCAGCCCTGCGCTCACCTGCTCCATCGGCATGGCACCGACAGAGTTGCTCGCCAAGGTCGGCGCAGAGATGAACAAGCCCGACGGCTTCGCCCTGATCGAGGCGCAGAGACTGCCAGATTGCCTGTCTCACCTCGATTTATATGACCTACCCGGCATCTCGAAAGGCATTGGCGCGCGCCTTGCCGCCGCTGGCGTCCGCGACATCGGCGGGCTGTGGCGGCTTGCGCCAAAACGGGCGCGGCAGATCTGGGGCAACGTCGAGGGCGAGCGGTTCTGGAACGAATTCCACGGCGTTCACGCCGAGCGCCCCGAGACGAAGAAGAGCATGTATGGCCACGGTCGTGTGCTGCCGCGGGACGCGCGAACGCCCGAAAAAGTGGAGGCCTGCGCCCGGCAGCTCCTTCTTAGTGCCGCCCGGCGCTTGCGGCGCGACAACCTGCGCGCCACGGAGTTGACCTTGGGATTTCGGAGCGGGCGTGGTCCTGAGGACGCGCAGTGGAGCTGGCGCGACACATTCCCGGCTGCGCGGGACGACCGAACCTTCACGCGCGCCCTTTCCAAAGGATTGGGCGAGGCGCGTCGATCCCTGAGGTTTTCCCCGCACGCGGTCAGCGTCATGCTGCACGGCCTTGTCACCGATGCCGACATCACCGGAGACCTTTTCGGCGGTGCGCTGGATGAGGGCGCGGACGACATTTCTCGGGAGAAATGGGAAAAGGTCAGCGATCTGATGGACAGTCTGCGCCAAACGCATGGGGCGAAGGCCCTGTCCTTTGGCGCTCAGGAGGAGATCCTCGGCGGCTATGTCGGTGCAAAAATCGCCTTTGGCCGCATCCCTGACGAGGCCGACTTCAGCGACGCCCCCACTGTCGACGAGGATACCCAGTTCCTGTCTCATTGACAGATTTGGGGTCCGCGCCTGAGGTCGGATTTCTAGCAACAAATGCCGAGACGCCTCACAAAAGCAAAGGGCACGTTCCAAGCGAACGTGCCCTTTCAATTCGTATCGTCAAACGGCTTCAGGCAGTTGCAGAAGCCGTCTTGCGCTTTGAGGCTGCGTTCGTGGTCTTATTCACCGTCGCCTCTGCCTTTTCAGCTGCGCCAGCGGACACAGACCCCATCTGCTCTCCCGCACCTTGCGCGACTTCGAAGAGCGCCGCGGTCGTGCTCTGGGCGAGTTCCATTTGCGCCTGCATAAAGCCCGCGAAAGCCTGGCCATATGCCGAAGGGTCGCGCGCGGCGGCGAGATCGCGCATATTGCCAAGCGCTTTCTTGGTCGTGTCCGCCATCACCTCGTTCGACTTCTCGGCGGCTTCGAGCGCGACATCACCGATCTTCGAGTTGTACTCGGCAACCGACGCCATCCCGCCCTTTGCCAGATCCGGGTTACACAGGTTGGGGATCGCGCCGAACATCTTGGCGAATTCGTTCTGAGCAGTCATGAGGTCCTCCTCTTGGGTTTCGTTTGATCCCCACTTACATGAATGCTGCAGTGCAGCATTTCAACCACCACGGTGAAAATAGCGGTGCAGAAACTGCTCGTTTGAGAGGTCGCTGTGCCCGATCCGGGCGGGTTTTGAACAAGGGGACCCCTTGAGGGCAGGGCGCGCTGCCAGGCGCGGGGTGTTTGCAGTGGTCATCATGAAACTCAGCCAGCCAGTTCCTGACGGACAATTTCTGCGCCCGCGCTCAATGCCTCGAGCTTGCCACGCGCGACGTGCCGCGACAGCGGCGTCATCCCGCAGTTGGTGCAGGGATAAAGCTTGTCCGCATCCACGAATTGCAGCGCGTTGCGCAGAGTGTTCGCGACCTCCTCGGGCGCCTCGATCTTGGGGGTGGCCACATCAATCGCGCCGACCATGATCTTCTTGCCGCGCAGCAGTTCCAGAAGCTCGAGCGGAACGTGGGAGTTGTGGCATTCCAGCGAAACCAGATCGACGCCTGAGGCCTGAATGGCCGGGAAGATCATCTCGTATTGCCGCCATTCAGAGCCGAGGGTCGCCTTCCAATCTGTGTTCGCCTTAATTCCGTAGCCATAGCAGACATGGACCGCTTTCTGACACTTCAAGCCCTGCATGGCCCGCTCCAGCGTCGCCATCCCCCAATCATTGACCTCTTCAAAGAAGACATTGAAGGCCGGCTCGTCGAACTGAATGATGTCGACCCCAGCAGCCTCGAGTTCCTTCGCCTCTTCGTTCAGCAGCGTGGCGAATTCCCAGGCCAGTTTCTCGCGGCTGCGGTAATGGGCGTCATAGAGCGTGTCGATCATCGTCATAGGGCCGGGCAGCGCCCATTTGATCGGCGCATCGGTCTGTGCCCGCAGGAATTTGGCGTCCTCGACAAAGACAGACCGGGACCGTGACACGGCGCTGACCACCGTAGGGACGCTGGCATCATAGCGGTTCCGGATCCGCACGGTCTCGCGCTTTTCGAAATCGACGCCATCGAGACCTTCAATGAAGGTGGTGACGAAATGCTGACGGGTCTGTTCGCCGTCACTGACGATATCGATGCCAGCGCCAAGCTGTTCGCCAAGGGTCACACGCAGGGCATCGCGTTTGGCCTGCGCAAGATCCTCCCCCGCAAGCTTCCAAGGCGACCAGAGCTTTTCCGGCTCGGCCAGCCAAGAGGGTTTCGGCAGGCTGCCAGCGGTGGAGGTGGGGAGTAGTTTGGTCATTGGGGTGTGTCTCGTGCAGTAACTGAATTGGTCAAACGGCGGATTGAGCAGACCACTCGCCCAAACGGGCGAGGTGGGGCTTGATGAAATGCTCTTCGGCGAACCTGCCTTGCTCGGTCGCCAGTCGGGCGCGTTCCTCGCGGTCGTAGATGACGCGGGTGGGCGAGAAATCCCGGTGCTTCAGGCTGGGACTGTAGCAGTGACCGGCCTCTGAATTCGCGTTGTAGATCTCGGGGCGGTAGATCTTCTGAAAGGCCTCCATCGTGCTGATCGTGCCGATGAGTTCGAGGTTGGTGTAGTCGTTCAGCAGATCGCCGATGAAATAGAAGGCCAGCGGCGCGACGCTTCGGGGCGGCATGAAATACCGCACCTGCATGCCCATCTTGCGGAAGTACTGCTCTGTCAGCGATGCACCGCTCGGCTCATACTCGACGCCAAGAACGGGATGGGTGTTGGCGCTCCGGCGATAGGTCTTGCTCTCGGACACACTGATGCAGATCACCGGCGGCTTGCGGAACTGCCCCCTGAACGCCTCCGAGGCGACGAAGGCCCGGAAGATATTTCCATGCAACTTGCCGAAATCATCCGGCACGCTGATGCCGTCCTGCGCCTTGCGATGCGCGGGCAAGACGACGCTGAAATCATAGTCCCGCAGGTAGGACGAGAAGTTGTTGCCCACGAGGCCGTCGATGCGCGTGTCGGTCTGCCTGTCATGTATCGTGGTCTTCAGTACCTCGATCACCGGGAAGGCTTGGCCTGTGCCGTCCACATCCAGATCGACCGAGATGATGTCGAGCTCGACGGCGTAGCGATCACCCGCGGGATTGTCCCAATGCGCGAGGTCGTTGAACCGATTGTCGATCATGCGCAGCGCGTTTTTCAGGTTCTGCCGGCGGTTCGCGCCGCGTGCGAGGTTGGCAAAATTGGTCGTCAGCCGCGTGCTGTCGGCGGGGATGTAGTCTTCGTCGAACCGAAGGCTCGTGATCTTGAAGGCAGAGGGTTCGGGCATGATGGGTCGCTGTCCGGTCATTGTTCATGATGCGCACCGCGGCAGGCGCGCTGCCCTGCGATGCCAGAGGTGCCGCTTGTATGGAGCGACAGACACATGAACAAAAATGACTTCTTCTCCGACTTTCATGACACGAGGTCATGCCGGAAAATTCGCGAAAAACGCTGCGGTTCTGCTTAAGGCAGGTAGTTCCACAACCTTGGGATCAGACCTGAGCGGTCTCTGCCAGTTGAATGAAGCCCTGAAGGTGGCTCTGGGATTCACCGGTCCGATAGCCCAAATGGATCGACTTGGGGATGCCCTCTCCGAGGCGCACACCGGTCACGCCCGTGGCATCACGCAGCAGCCAATCCGGCGTCGCGCTGACGGCCCGTCCCGAGGCGACCAGTCGAAGCATCAGATCGGTGGTCTCAACCGTGCGGTGCCGACGCGGCAGTGCATGGGCTGGAACCAAGAACCGGGTGTAGATGTCGAGCCGTTCGCGGGCGACCGGATAGGTGATTAGCGTCTCGCGTGCCAGATCGCCCGGCACGACCTGCCGTTTGCGGGCAAGCGGGTGGTCCTCGGCCACCGCGAGAACCAGTTCGTAATTGAAAACAGGCCTGTATTCGAGACCCGGGCGCTCTACAGGGTCCGGCGTGACCAGCAGGTCGATCTCATGCCCCAGCAACGCCGCCAGCCCGCCGAATTGGAAAGCGGAGGTCACGTCGAGATCGACATCCGGCCATTTCGCCAGAAATGGGTCAACGATCCGCATCAGCCAATCCTGACAGGGGTGGCACTCCATCCCGACCCGGATCGCGCCCCGCCGACCGCGCGCATAGTCCTCCAGAACGGTGGCCCCGTGTTCGAGCTGAGGCAAAACCCGCGCCGCCAGCCCAAGCAGATACTCCCCCGTCGGGGTGAGACGCAGTTTGCGACCCTCTCGCTCCCAGAGCTTCACGCCGTGCCGCTCTTCGAACCGGCGAATGGCATGACTGACCGCTGACTGGGTTAAATGCAGACGGTCCGCGGCTTCAGTAAGGCTGCCGGTCCGGTCGATTTCGCGCAGGATAGCGAGGGGCTGTATGTCGATCATGTCTCTTGACCCATTTTCACTCTTATATGCCCTGAATGCTTCTAGGAGTCATGAATGGGATCGCCGCTGCGCGAAAGATTTCCATGGCGCGACCAGTTCGGCGAAAAGAAGCTATGACACCGAAGCCCGAGCGGACCCGAGACAGGGCTCATCTGCGGGACGTACAGCGGACACACGCCATTCAGACTTTGGTGCCGGAACACCACGCTATTTCGGTATCACGCCCAAATGATGGAACTCTGCCATCATCGCACACATTCCGTTTCCTGATGGGAGCACGCAAGTAACTGCGGCTCCGGCAATGTTTGAACGGAGGTAACTGTGCGCGTGGCTAAACTCCGACGCCTCGCCATGCCTAAGCGCCAGTTAAGTTAACCCCAATAGTCAACTCTGGCTAATCGACGTTGGGCCGGTGACAGAAAGGAATATCCATGAATGCTTTTATGACGCGGCGTAGAACCCTGACGCTCGGCCTCGCCTCAGCAGCAGGCCTCGCGATGCCCGCACTGCTGCGCGCACAGACCACCGCTCCGGCCCCCAGCGTGATACAACCGCAACTCGTTCGGTTGACGACCCCGCTGCCAGCCAACGAAGTTCATGTGTATCCGGACGCGTACCGGCTCTTCTGGTCGCTTCCCGATGGGCAAGCGTGGATCTATGCCATCCGCGTCGGTCGCGACGGGCTCTATGAGCCGGGAGAATACTTCGTTGGTGCCAAGAAAGAGTGGCCTTCTTGGACGCCGACGCCCGGCATGATCGAGCGCGAACCCGAAAAATATCAGAAATACGCCGATGGCGGTATGCCTGGGGGTCCCGGCAATCCCCTTGGCGCCCGCGCGCTCTATCTCTTCACCCCTGAGCGCGGCGACACCTTCTTGCGAATTCACGGGACGGATGATCCGGGAACCATCGGGCGGGCTGTCTCGAACGGTTGTGCGGGCCTCATAAACGACCAGATCACCCTGCTCTACGATCAGGTTCCGATGAACGCGCGTGTCGTGCTGCATCCCAAACGCCTTGGTGTAAGCACCGCCCAAGAAGGCTAGCTTATGCTTCCTTGAACAGCATTGATTTCGCTCTGCTTTCCGGCGTCGGGCTGGCGGACGCCGGGGGGGTCGGGCGAGTGCAAAGCCCCCGACTGAGGCTGTCAGCCTTCACGCTGGGAGGTATCGGAGGCGCTTTGCTCTTCGACGTCATGGGACTTTGGCGTCTTTCGCTGGCGGGCGCTTGCCTTTTGGCAATTGCGCTGCCGGAACTGCTGCGTGCCCACCGGCTGCTTTGCTCGCATTGGTGCACGCTTGATCGCTGTAAAGCGCTCCTAAGCCCGCATTGAGCGCTACCTGACGTCAGCGGAAAACGGGGCCGGCAGGTCCGAAATCAGTCTGCACGACAGGGCGCTTCGGAGATTGGGCGTCATTTAGAAACAGTCTATGCGCGCAATTTTTTCCTATAATCTCCCATAGATGGTATTTAATAGAGGCGAGCCTTTTCGCCAAAATACCACCGGAACGAATACCTATGCCGCAGGCCAAACCCGCTCCAACCACCACTCACGGAAAAGGCTTAACGCGTAGGAAGCTCCTTATTTCGGTGGCTTCGGTCGGAGGCGTCGCTTCCCTTGGCGCGGGGGGGATGACCCGCGCCTTCGCCGACGGGCAGGCCACCGAAGTCCCGGCACGCTCGCCCCTCGGGCTGGCCAGCGACCTGAGGAACCCACGCGAGGTCCATTCGGCAAACGGACGCTTCCGGCTCGATCTGACGATGAAGCAGTCCCGGATCGAATTGCCCTACGCCCGGCCCAACTTGCGGCTCTACGAGGGTGAGATTCCCGGCCCGACCTTCCGCGTCGCTCCGGGCGACGACATGGAAATCACCCTGCACAATGACATGCCGCCGAACGACGATCCCTCGCCGGCGATCCTGAACACGCCGAACGAGTTCAGCACAACCAACCTGCATTTCCACGGGTTCCACGTCAGCCCCAAGGGCAATTCCGACAACGTCTATCTGCAGATTCACCCCGGCGAGAGCTTCAACTACGTCGTGCGATTGCCGGAAGATCACCCTGCGGGCAACTACTGGTACCACCCGCACCGCCATGGCTCGGTGGCGCTGCAGGTCGCCTCTGGATGCGGTGGCATGATGGTCGTCACGGGCACGCTCGACGAGGTGCCCGAGGTGGCCGCCGCGATCGAGCGCGTGCTGGTGTTTCAATGCCCGGTTGTCGATCCCAAGGCAGAGGACCTCGAAAGCTATGACACGATCTGGTCGCTGGATGCCGAGCGCTATTGGTTGGTGAACGGCGAATACCACCCGCGCATCTACATGCGGACTGGCGAGGTGCAACATTGGCGGCTGTTGAACGCGGGCGACCAGCAGTTCCTGCCGATGAAGCTGGACGGGCTGGAGCTCTACGAGATTGGTTTCGACGGCAATCCCTATCCCGAGGCGCGGCAGACCGATGAGATCTTCATCGCGCCGGGGAACCGAATGAACCTGATGGTGAAGGCGATCGAGCCCGGCAGCTACATGCTGATGCGTCCGGCCTTCACGCAGGGCAAGACACAGATTGACGAGGCGCTGATGGCCGAGGTGATCGTGCTGCCCCCCGGCACTGATCGCATCGCGCCCGACGTGAAGATGGGCACCGAACTGCCGAAGGGGCCGCTGCCGAAGAACAAGGTCCTCACCGACATCCCCGACGAAGAGATCGTGCGGACCCGGCAGATCGTGCTCGGCGTCAGCGACGAGAAAGGCATGTTCAAGGACACGGTGTTCACCCTCAACGGCGATCCCTTCGATCCCAACCGCGACGACGTCGTCGCCAAGCTGGGGCAGGCCGAGGAATGGGAGTTGGTCAACACAACGCCATTCCCGCACCCCATCCACGTGCATGTAAATCCGATGCAGGTGATCAAGATCAATGGCGAGCCGCTGGCGCATCCGCAATGGCAGGACACGATCGCCGTGCCCGCCGCAGGCACCGTCACCCTGCGCATGCGGTTCACCGATTTCGACGGGCGGTTCGTCATGCACTGCCACATCCTGCCACATGAAGATTTGGGGATGATGCTCAATGTTGCCATTCAGGCTTGATCTTGCGGCCCTCGCGCTGCTCGCGCCCTGCGCCGCGCTCGCCGACGATGCCCCAGCGGTGCCCGCCAGCGTTTCTCCCTGCGTGTCCTGCCATGCCGCTGACGGCAATCCGCTGGTGGCCGGGGTGCCGATCCTTGCCGGACAGCGCGAGGACTACCTGCAGAGCGCGCTGAAATCCTACCGCTCAGGCTACCGCAAGGGCGGCATGGCAGATGTCATGGGCATCTATGCCAAAGAGCTTTCCGACAGCGACATCGAGGAGATCGCAAAATGGTTCAGCGCAAACTGACCGCCGCCTTGCTGGGCCTTGCCCTCGCCGGGCCGGTGATGGCCGAGGACCTCGTCTATCTGACCAGCACCGAAGGCGAGGACCGGCTGCTGGCGACCTCGATAAACCGCGATTACTTCCCGCTCGCCTCCTATCTCGAGTATGAACAAATCCTCACATTTTGCGGCCCCGCCACCGTGGCGGCGGTGGCCAATTCTCTCGATATTTCTCGGCCTTCGCCGGACAGGCTCTATCCGTGGGCCTTGTTCACGCAGGACACGCTGTTCAACGAGGCCAATCAGAAGCTGAAGCCCTACGCCATGGTCGAACATGAGGGGCTGACGCTGGCCGAGCTCGACACGTTCATCGAGAACCTCGGGATGACCGCCGAACACCATTTCGCCGACGAGACCTCGGTGGAGGCGTTGCGCGAGGCGATCAAAACAACGCTTTTGGATCAAGGCGCGCGCTTTATCGCGAACTACTCGCGCAAGGCGCTGCCGCAGGAAGGCGACGGGCATATCTCGCCGGTCGCAGCCTATGACGAGGACACCGACAGCGTGCTGATCCTCGATGTGGCCAAGTACAAATACCCGCCGGTCTGGGTGACGGTCGAGACGCTGCACGCGGGCATGATGATGACCGACAGCGGCTCTAACCGCTCGCGCGGCTTCGTCGTGGTCTCTGCGCCATGAGCCCCGCTCCGAAGACCCGCCGCGCCGTGCTGAGCGGCGGCGTCAGCCTTGCGGCCATGGCCGCGCTGCCCGGCGGCGCGCTGGCGGCGTCGCTCAATAGCGGGCGTGACCGGGCCGTGTTCCGCTCGATCCTCTACGCGCTCGCCGGGCCGGTCAGCGTCGCGCCGCAGCTTTTGGACAGTGTCACCGCGCTTTTCGAGGCGAAATTCGGCGCGGCGGCTGTGGACGTGCTGTCGGCCCATGCCGCGCAGGCGGGCATCGCGCCATTGCTCGAGCCGCAGGAGGATGCAGACCGCGAGGCGCAGCTGCAATGGCTGACTGAGGCGCTGTTCACCGGCACCGCAGACCCCGAGGACGATGGTGCGAAGATGATCAACTACCCCTACGCGCTCGGCTGGAAGTCCCTCAGTTTCGGCAAGGCACCGGGGCTCTGCGCCGGGCCGGACTTCGGCTATTGGTCCGATGCATGGAGCCCGGCATGAGCGGGCCTTCCGATCTCTCCGCCGACATCGTCATCGTCGGCTCGGGCATGGGCGGCGCACATCTGTCGCGCAGTCTGGCCGAAGCCGGGCGCGACGTGCTGGTGCTTGAAGCCGGGGGGCGCAAGACGCGCGGCGAATATCTCGCGGATTTCTACGAGAACCCGGTGAAGGGCCCGCAGGCGCCATATCCGAGTCAGGACTTCGCGCCGCACCCCACCGATACCGATTACGATGCCTTCTACGATCAGGCCGGGCCCGCGCGTTTCGTCGGGGCTTACCTGCGCATCTACGGGGGCACCAGTTGGCACTGGACCGGCTTCGCCGACCGGCTCCGCCCCGAGGATTTTCAGACCGCCACGCTCTATGGGCGCGGTGCCGACTGGCCGATCAGCTATGACGATCTGCTGCCCTACTACCGACAGGCGGAAGAGCGCTGGGGCGTTGCGGGTGATCCGGCGCACACATGGGGCGCGCCGCGCGCGGCGGATGATCCCTATCCGATGCCGCCGATTCCGGCATCTTACATGGACACGCAAATCCAGAGTCAGGCGCTCGACGCCATGGACCTGACGGCTGCAATCTTCAGCCACGCCCGCAACTCGGTGGTGCACGACGGCCGCCCGCCGTGCTGCGGCAACAACACCTGCGTGCCGATCTGCCCCATCGCCGCCAAATACGACGCCTCTGTCGACATGGACAAAGCGGTGGCGGCGGGCGCGCGGATCGAACTGCAGGCGCTGGTCACCCATGTGGCGGTGGGCGCGGATGGCAAGGTCAGCGGCCTCACCATTCGCCGCCCCGACGGCAGCACCCAGAGCGTCACCGCGAGCACCTATGTGCTCGCCTGTCACGCCATCGAGACGCCGCGCCTTTTGCTCAACTCGAAGCAGGAGACCGCGCCCAACGGCGTCGCCAACGGCAATGACCATGTGGGCCGCTATTTGCTCTCGCAATGGAATGTCGACGTCTGGGGCGAGGTGCGCGACCCGGTCTATCCCTACCGCGGGCCGCAGCAGACCTCGGGCATCACGCAGTACCGCGACGGTGCTTTCCGCAAGGACTACGCCCCCTTCGGCACCTCCTTCATGAACAATGGCTGGAGCGGAAACGACGACGCCACCAAGCTGTCGAAGGCGCTGATCGCCAAAGGAATGCGCGGTGCCGCGCTGGTCAAGGCGCTCGATAGCCAGATCGGGCGTCACGTGCGGCTCAACTCCTCGGCCGAGACGCTGGGCAGCCCCGACAACCGCATCACCCTGTCGGATCAGATGGACAGCGCGGGCATTCCCAAGCCGCGCATCGCTTTCACCGTCGACGCGTACACGCAGGCCGGGATCGACGTCGCCACCGGTGTGTCGAAAGAGGTGCTGACCCGCATGGGTGCGCCCGAGGTGCAGACCAATGATCCGTACCTGTCGAACGCGATCATCGGCGGCACCACCCGCATGGGCACTGACCCAAGCACCTCGGTGGTGCGCCCTGATCTGCAGAGCCACCAGCATGAGAACCTCTACATTCTTGGAGCCAGCACGCATGTGAGTTGCCCGGTCAATGCGCCCTCGCTCACCATCGCCGCCATGGCGATCCGTCTGGCCGAGCATCTCGGCGCATGAACGGGTTCGGGCTTTTGCTGTTGCTGCCGCTGGTGTTGCTCGGCAATGGGCTGCGCTCGGTCATCGCCTCGACCGTCTTCGTCTCCGAGGGCAGCTTCGCCAGCTTCCTGTCGATCACTGTCGAGGCAACGGCGGCGATCATGGAACTGCTCATGGGGGCGGTTCTGGTGTCGCTTCTGGTCGCGCCATGGCTGATGCGCCGGATCCCGACAAAACATCTGGCGGTGTGGATGTGCGTGTTGGCAGGGGCGGCGGCGCTCGGTCTGGCGGCGCTGTTTCGCTTTGCGCCGCCGGTGGACATGCGCGTGGCGCTGGTGGTGGTGCTGTTCCCGATGGCGGGTTTTGCGCTGGCGACGCTGGCGCCGATTTCGCAGACTTGGGCGGGGCTGGGCGGACCACGCTGGGACAAACTGCTGACCGGCGCTTGGTCCGTCGCCATGCCGCTGGCGTTTCTCGTCACGCCGCAGCTTGTGCGTGTGGTCGCACCGCGCAACGGGCTCGACATTTTCTTTGCCGGCTTCGCGCTGGTCGTGCTGCTGCTCATCGGGGCGATTTTGCTGATCGGGCGTTATGCGGAGCCGGAGACGGCGGAACCCGAGGACGCGCCGAGCCTCATCTCTGGGCCGCTGATGCGCGCCGCGTTCTTGGCGCTGCTCATGTTTGAGGGTCTGACCTTCCTCACCTCGCTCGAGACTGTACGTTCGCCGCTCGTTCCACCGCTTGCAGCCCTATTTGCTGGCAGCCTTTGGTACCTCGCACGGACGTGGCGCGCCGAGCCTCGCAGCACGTCGCCGGAAGACAGCGACAGCCGAAGCCGGGTGATCGGCCTTTTTGCCGCGCTCTTTCTGCTCAACGTCGCGACGACCGGGTTTTTCGATACCGCCTATCTGGTGCGGCATTCCTGTTCGAGCACGCTGATCGACGACCGCGCCACGCTGGCCGCATTTGCACAGGTCATCGCCGCCACCGGCACAGCCATGGCGCTCGCGCGCTGGAGCCTGCACATGCCGTTCATCTACGCCGGTATCGCATTGGCTGCGGTGGGACTGCTGAGCTACCTTGCCTACCCCGGCGTGCTGCTTCTCAATTTCTACCCGATCCCCGACAATGCGATCTTTCTGGTCTCGCGCGTTGTCACCGGTTTCGGCAGCGGCATGGCGACCACCGCCACGATCTTTGCCGTGAGCCGCCTTGCCGGAGCGAAGAGCGGGGCTCAGCTTTTCCTCGCCTTCACGATCATCATCGGCACGGAGATCGGGCTTGAAGGGTTCGAACTGCTCAGCCAAGTTTTCACCCTATCGAGCGGTGGAACGCTGCCGCCCTACGCCCTGATCTTCCTGCTGCAAGCGGTGTTCGCCCTGCTCGCGATCCTTCCGCTGATCCTGTGCTCTGCCGCGTCGGCACCGTCAAAACCGGCGCTCGCCATCCGCCGAGAAGAGAGCGCTGGTCGCTGAAAGACCCCTCCGCCGCCCGAACAAATTCGCGCGGGCGGCGGAAGCGATTTCTAGCGGGGGCCTTGGCAAGATATAGTCAGCTTGGCGGCTGACCATGATGGACCGGACGGAAGCTTCCATGCTCCGCGACGATCGTTTCAAGCCCCAGCGCATGGGCGGCGGCAACACCTTCTGGCGGCACCACCATGGTTGTGCCCGTGCCAACAATCTCGCCCCCGCGCAGGATTGCCTGACCGCCGCCAAAGCTCATCACCGGGCGGCGCCGATCGAGGTCGATGACGGTCACATCCGCATCGGCGCCCGGAGCGAGATGCCCCTTGCGCGCCGAAAGTCCCATCATGCGGGCCGGTTCTGCCGAGGTCTTTTGCACGAATTCCGAAAGGCTCAGCGCGTTGAGATGCACCAGCGCGAGGCCGCGCTCGCACAGGTCATTGCGCGGCAGGCCACCGCCGTCGGTCGCCAGCGCGTCGATCGCGAAGCGACCGGTCTCGCGGCGCAGCAGCGCCAAGGTGATCGACGTGTCCGCCGGATTGACGAAATAGCTCATGCCGATGTCGGTCTCGGCCTCGCGCCACGCGGCCACCGCGGTCTCGCCGGTCTCGAGGCGGGTGACACCGCCTTCGTAGACGTGGATATGCGCCCAGCCGTCGAGGATCGCCTGCTCCATGCCCTTGATGTCGGCGCTGTACCCACCGGCGATCAGATTGCGCTGCGTGGCGACGCTCTCGGGAATGCCGTTGGCGCATTTCGCCGAGTTGCCATTGATCGGGGCGAGGTAGCTCTCGGACCAGATGTTGGGATAGCGGGCCAGAATTTGCGCCGCCTCATAGGCCTCGAGCAGCGCCGGACCCTGAAAGCCGCGCGCGTAGGCGTTGACGTGCGGCATATGCAGCGGCTGGCCGCCCGCAAGCTCGCAGGCCTGCCGCAGCCCGTCGAGGTTCTGCGGCGTATCCAGAGTACCGGCGTGAAAGGCCACATGTGCGCCCTCGCGCCCGCAAAGCTCGATGACCCGGCCGGAGGCCTCGGGGGTCAGAGGGAAATGCCCGCCCAGCACCTTGAGCCCGACCGCCCCGGACGCGCGGGCGCGGGCCAGCGCCGCTTCAAGCTCGGGCATTTCGGGGTTGGTGGTGTCGACGGTATGGCCGGGGCGCACGTAGTCGATACAGGCCAGAGTGAGGCCGGTGCCGGTGCGCGCGGCGATCTGCATGACACTGTCGATCGGCCCGGCCATATCGAGCGCGGTGGTCACGCCTGCCAGCGCCAGCATCCGGTGACCCGCGGCACCGCCCATCCAGCCCGACACATGCACATGCGAGTCAATCAGCCCGGGCAGCACATGCAGGCCGGTGACATCCTCTTCGCGCGCCGCGGAGGTGCCGATCTGCGGCGCGACCTCGGCCACCTTGCCGCCCTCAAAGGCGATATCGGCAACACCATTCACGCCCGAGCGCGGATCGCAAACATGGCCGCCGCGGAGGATCAGGTCATAAGTCATCATGTCTTTCCTTTTACGCCTGTCCCCGCGGGGACAGAGCGGAAGTTCAGTCGGGAGCGGCGCGGTGCGGCGCTCCGTCGTCGCCGCTGTGCCGTGCGAGGATATGGACGAAGATCACCACGATCATCATCGGCACGGCGATGGCGATCCAGACGGTGTGGAAGGGCAGCGCCTCGGCCATGGTCTTGGTATGGCGCAGCAGGAAGCCGCGGGCCGGGTTCATGCCGGGGCCGACGAAACAGTAGAGCAGCACCGGGGCGAGGTAGACGAACACCACCAGCGACCGAACCAGCTCGGCAGCGGTCTGCAGCCACGGCGGCCCGTTCTTGACGCTGTTCATCAGCGCCGGATCGAAGCGGCGCTTGAAGGCCATGGTGGCACCGATGAGCCCGGCCCAGATCATCGCGTAGCGTGCGAGTTCTTCGGTCCAAGAGGGGGGCTGCTGGAAGATGTAGCGCGCCGCCACCTGCAGCAGCACCACGCCGACGAGCACGACCAGCGCGGTAAGAGTCACCGCGCTGGCTGCCCAATCCAGAATCCGGCTGATCCGGAGGATTGCGTTTTTCAGGGAGGTCATGAACGCTCCTGCTTACTCGGCTGCAGCCTTGGCGTCGGTCCAGAGCTGGAAGTCCTCGGCCGAGACCTGTGTCTCCCACAGCGGTGCGGCCATCTCGATCATCTTGTCGCGCTCGCCTTCGGCCAGCGGGGTGATGGTCACGCCCAGTTCTTCCTGACGCTCTGCGATCTCGGTGGTCCACTCGGCGAGCCATGCGCGGTTGGCCTCAAGACCGGCTTCGAGCGCGGCGTCGATCTGGCCCTGCTCTTCCTCGCTCAGGCTGCTGTACCAATCATCGGACACCATGATGGCGCGGGTCGACGGGAAGAGGTCCGCCGGGGTGTAGTTGGTCAGAAAGCCAGTGTGGCCGCCACGGATGGCCGAGCTCGGCGGGTTGAAATAGCCATCCGCCACGCCGGTCTGGATGGCGTTGGCCACTTCGGCCCATGCGATCACGGTGCCATTCGAGCCGAGGGCTTCCATCAGGTTCAGCTGCTCGGGGTTCAGGGCGCGGAAGCGCAGGTCGGCCATGTCGGCGACGGTCGAGATCGGCTTCTTGGCGTTGTGGATGCCCATCGGGGTGCCGATGAAGTTGATGCCGGCAAAGCGCACGCCGAGGTCGAGCAGCGGGGCGCTGGCCTTCTCCATCATCGCGTCTTCGGACATGATCTTGTCGAGCTGTTCGTTGCTGTCGAAGAAGAACGGCAAGGTCAGGCCCTTGAGCACGGGCGAGACCGAATAGGCGGTCGAGGCGGCTGCGAGGTTGATCTCGAGCAGGCCCGAGGACACCTGATCGAGGCGCTCTTTTTCTTTGCCGAGGGTTTCCGACGGGTAAATCTCGACGGTGAAATCGGTCCCTTCCAGCGCGTCGGCGAAGCCATGCGCGAAGGTGGCCTCGCCGCTGTTGGCGGGGTCGTCGACCGAGTTCATCGCGATCTTGATTTCAGCGGCCTGTGCGCAAGTGACGCCGAGGGTCAGCGCGCTGGCGGTGAGCAGGGTTGCAAGGGTTTTCATAGGGTGGCTCCTTGTTGGTAGGGCTATTGATTGGGAGGGATCAGCGCAGCCCAAGCGCCGTGGGAAGGGCGAGGGTGATGGCGGGCACGTAGGTGAGGACCAGCAGCAAAAGCAGCTCGGCGATGAGGAAGGGCATGGTGACGCGGATCAGCCGCCAGTAATCGAGCTTCACCACCGTCGACAGGATCAGCAGCACCGCGCCGAGCGGCGGCGACAGCAGGCCCGCGGTGATGTTGAAGCAGATGACGATCGCCAGATGGATCGGGTCGATCCCCATGGCCAGCGCCGCCGGCACGAAGATCGGGGCGAAGAGCGCCACGGCGGCTTTCACGTCCATCGCCATACCAGCGCCAAGGAAAATCACGTTGATCAGCATCAGATAGCCGAGCGGCCCGAGGCCCCAGCCTTCGACAACGCTCTGGATCGCCTGCGGCCACTGCAGCAGCGCCGCGATGTAAGAGAAAGTGGAAATCGCGCAGAGCAGGATGAACAGACCGCCGAGCATCACACCCGTGCGCATCAGGCTGTCGAGGATGCCTTTGAGGTTGAGCTTGCCGTAGCCGATGCCGATCAGCAGCGCCGCAAGCACGGCCACCGCCGCGGCCTCGGCCGGGGTCATGAAGCCGAAGAGCGTGCCGCCGAGAATGATCACCGGCAGGAGCAGGGCAGGGATCGCCCGGATCAGCGACGGCAGAAACGGCGGCAGGTCCATGTCAGCGCCGCCCGGATGGTCGTCGCGATGGGCGAAATAGGCATTCATGGCCATCAGCATGGCAGCCAGCAGCAGGCCCGGCAGAATACCGGCGGCAAAGAGCGCGGTCACATTGGTTTCCATCAGCGCGCCGTAGAAGATCATGATGGACGACGGCGGAATGATCGGCCCGATGATCGACGAGGCACCGGTGATCGCCGAAGCGTAGTCGCGCGTGTAGCCGCGGCGCTCCATCTCGGGCACCAGCGAGTTGCCAAGCGCGGCGGCATCTGCGGTGGCGGAGCCGGACACGCCAGCGAAGAACACCGATGTCACGACGTTCACATGGCCCAGACCGCCCTTCAGCCGACCAAAGACCGACATGCTGAGATCGATCAGCGCAGAGGCGACGCCGCCCCGGTTCATCAGGTCTCCGGCGAGGATGAACAGCGGCATGGCAAGGAAGGCGAAGCTGTCGAGCTGGCTGAACAGGCGCTGCGGCAGCACGGCCATGAACTGGGCCTTGTCGACGGCCCAGAAGGTCAGGATCGCCGAGGCGCCGATCAGATAGGCGATGGCGGAACCAGCCGCGAGCGCGACAGCTGTGAAGAGGAGGATGAAGGAAACGGGCAAGAGGACGTCCATGTGGGAGGCGAGGTCCCGGGACGCTGCAGCGCGGCGAGGTAAAAGAAAATCCTCTATAACTTTGCTTAATATAATGTTTGATTATACTTTTGACCGGCGGCGTAGAAAAACGAAACGCCGCCAGAGGCTTGCTTGAGACTTTCTGAAAAAATCCACGTTCTGGGAACCGAAGTGAATCCCACGTCGTGACCAAAAAATACGCATATTTTAGATTTATGTGCGTTTCTTGTTCACAAAGTTGCCATCCGTGGCGGCGGAACCTGAGGCCCGCGCCACCACAGGGCGTTCAGTCGACGATAAAAAGCGTCGCGCCGGTTTCCGTGCGCGAGGAGTGGGCTTCGGCGCCATCAGCAACCTGATAGCTCATGCCCTCGCGGACCTTGAGCACGCGGCCGTCCTTGAGATGCGTGTCCATGCCTCCTTTGATGCAGAAGATGACATGGCCCTTGTGACACCAGTGGTCCGAGACGTAGCCCGGGGAATGCTCGACCAGACGCACGCGGACCCGGTTCGCACCCTCTCCGAAATACTGCACGCGCCAGAGCGAGAAACCTTCGTCCCCCTCGTGGCGCTCGGGCTCGATCTGCGACCAGTCGGTGAGGGCGACCGGGAAGTTGTCCAATTTCATGTGTGTTCCCTACTGGCGGCGAGGTTGGAGGTCGCGACATGGACGGCCACACGCGCATCCGCAGCGTTCCGCCGCGCGAGATAAATCAGCAGTAGCATCGAAAGGTCAACGGGGCTGCACCTGCCGCAGAACGGCACTTCGGGGAGAGGGCCTGCTCGACGCAGCGCCCAAGAGTGACTGCGGAGGACCTTCCAAACTCCCCGGTGGATTACTCCGGACCCCCGCTGCGATCTGCGTTACGGGGAGGGGCACATGGGTAAAACCGCATGGAAAATCTGGTGCTCTCCCCAAACATCTCGCTGCGTGACTCAATAAATCCAGTCAATGGTAGAGAAACACTCTGTCCCTGAAATAGGGTTTGTAATTTTAAGAATTTGCGCGGCTTCCCCTTAGGAATGAAGCGCATGTTTAGGTTGTTATAGAATCGCTTTTAATATCTAGAGGGTTGTGATACCAAATTAGAACTTCAAGTTATCTGAGTTACCTTTTTCTCATTTTAGTTTTTGGGAGGGAATAAATATGGCAAATCATCCTGAATTTGTCCAAAAAATGCTCAACGACCCAGATTATGCCGAAAATCTGCGAAAACAAGCGGTGGATGCGGTCGTCGGTGGGCAGCACAGCGATGCTTGGAAGGCTTTTTTCGGCGGGGATCACTTCGCTGGATTGGCAACGGATCCACAGAAACTTCGGTCTCTTGGCGCGAGTTCAAGCGCTGCCGCAGCCTGTACATGCAACAGTACGACAGTCACCACCACGACCAGCCCGATCTGCACGGGAACGACCACAACTGGGTCCGGCTGACACGCAGCATGATTATCAGATTTTTCGAAATGGAAATAGCCGTCTCGGAGGATCGTGTCAATTTTGGATCGGCAATTTCGGGAGGAATTGCTGAAGTGGAGGAGTACTATCGTGGTGAATAACAAAACTCAAGAAATCGTCCAAAAGGCGATATCGGACTCTGATTTTGCCGGAAATTTGCGGGATCAAGCAATTAGAGCTATTCACGCTGGGGCAGGGAGCGACGAGTGGAAAGACTATTTTTCCCAATTCGCGGCGTCACCGGAAGAATTGCAGTCGATGTCTGCCGGTGCCGAAGGCGCGGCAGCCTGCACGTGTCACAGCCGCACGGTGATTACGACAAGCACGCCACTCTGTACGACGACGACGACAACAACGTCGGCGTGACCGGCACGGCGTCGCTTCCCGTGCCTGCCACGGGGATCGACGCCTCCGAATTACCAAATTCAACTAAGCTCCCCGGTCAGCACCGGGGAGGGAAACGCACTCCGACAAATTTCAATGGAGCATTCTCTTATGCAGAGGGTCGATGTCCCCGTGTCACCCGTTCTGGCTTCCAAGGACGACCTGGCGAAAGAGCGCGAAGCGGCCTGGCGTGACCTAGTCGAGGAGTTTCTGCCGGTTGTGCCCCGCGAAAGCGGATGGCGCTATAGACGCGTGGATCGCGCGGATTACCCAAGTCAGGGCTGGAAGCTTCACGTCTCGGCGACAGTGCCAACGGCAATCGAGGTCTTTCGGCGTTGCGCGCCAGTGCTGGCAGAGCGGGGCGTCTATTTCAAATCCGTGAAATCGCTGCGGATCCTCGCGCGGCTGAACAGCGCGATCCCGTTTGGCTTCAGCCAGATCGGAAAGTTCATAACTGTCTACCCGCGCGGGCCAGAGCAGGCGGTTGAGCTTGCGGCGCTGCTGCATGATCTCACCAAGGACTTTGAGGCTCCCGCTGTCCCGTTCGACGAATGTTACATGCCTGGAAGTTCCGTACATTACCGCTATGGCGCCTTCAGCGCGCAGGAAATGGAACTGGAAGACGGCTCTATGGTTGGCGCGATCCGCGATCCGCAAGGCGTTCTGGTGCCAGACCTGCGGGAACCGGGAAAGGCCGCGCCAGACTGGGCGCGGAACCCATTCCCGGGCGACAGGCGAGCGGTCACGCTCGGTACGAAACTGCAAACGGACTACCTTTGCTACGAGGCCATGATGCAGCGCGGCAAGGGTGGCGTCTATCGCGCGGTGGACATCAAGTGCGCGCCCGCTCGGCTCTGCGTCGTGAAGGAGGGGCGCCGGCATGGCGAAACGGATTGGACAGGCTCGGATGGTCGGACCCTCGTCGAACGCGAGGAGATGGTTCTGCGCCACCTAGAAGGGTCCGACTGTGCGAGCCCCGCGGTGCTCGACAGCTTTGTGATAGACCGCCACCGCTACTTGGTGATCGAGCACATCAAGGGCGCGCCTCTTTTGCAGGCCTGCTCGGACCCTACGCGCAAATTGCCCCTCGATGTCGCCCTAGCCTATGCCGCGGGCACGGCGAGCTTGGTGGCCGCATTACACAGCGCGGGCTGGGTCTGGCGGGATCTGAAACCGGCGAACATTCTCGTGGAGGAGACCGGACGACTGCGCCCCGTCGATTTCGAAGGGGCGATCCGCAGCACCGCGACGACGCAGATCCCGTGGGGGACCCCCAGCTACATGCCGCCCGAGATTCACGAGGGCCCGGTAACCGGATCACATGTGCCGGAGGATTTGTTCGGCCTCGGTGCGACGATCCATCAATTGCTGACCTCTTGGCTCATGCACCGTGACGAGCCCGCCGATCTCACGCCCGAGCGGGTGGTCACGCGGCCGCCCGTCGGCACGCTGCGCAAGGGTGTTCCTCTCCACGTGCGCGATCTCGTGCTACGGTTGATGGACGCCGATCCACTCAAACGGCCAGAGGCAGCAGAGGCGCACGCCGTGCTTTCGGATTACGAGCGCGTCACTCTTCCGGTGCCCACGCTTCCGAAGCGCGAGTCCGCGATTGTGCGGCGAGTCCGGGAAAAATTGTGGAAAGAGGCGCAGGATATGATCCTGCGTGAGCCAGAACTCGCCTGACTGTTCCGGACATGACCCGAGCGGATGAAGCGGCCCGGGCCGCAAGCCAGCGCCTGAACGGAGGAAGCCGTTCAGGCGCTCTTAAATTGCGTTCTCGGCACGATGTAGAGAGCGATCGAACATCTGCGGCGCAAGGTGCATCAATCAGCATACACCCTTGGTCAGCTAGGGTTTCAGACAGGCTGACACTTCGGGTCGCCATGTGTAACCTGCCCGTATTGTTTAGAGGGCTTCAAGATGACCGATCCAGCTAGCGTCTCGGACCATTACCAAACCGGACACCTGCTCAAGAGAATTTCTGACGCTTGCACAGCGCTCGATCTGGCGCCGCCGATGTCTCGGGACGCCTTGGCGCCGGTAGACGAGTTTCATATTGGCGGGCGGCTCGCCACGACACCTTTTGTGCAGGCTTTGAACCTGTCCCCTGACAGTCGGGTTGTCGATCTCGGGTGTGGGCTTGGAGGTCCGGCACGCTTCGTGGCCGCCACCACCGGCGCCCATGTCACCGGCATCGATCTGACGGCTGAGTTTGTGGAAACCGGGCGTGCGCTCACGGAATGGACGGGCCTTTCTGATCGGGTGCACCTCATCGAAGGCAGCATCCTGGACTTGCCGCTCGATGCCGGCTCGGTGGATGCCGCTTATATGATCCATGTGGGGATGAACATCGCGGACAAAGTCGGGCTCGCGCGGGAGACGAAGCGCGTGCTCAAACCCGGCGGCGTCTTTGCGATCTATGACGTGATGCAAGTCGGAGAGGGGACCATGGACTATCCAACGCCTTGGGCGTCTTCCGCGGCACAGAGCGCGCTTGCATCACCAGAGACATATGAGGCTGCTTTGAAAACCGTTGGTTTCGAGGTCACGGACCGCATCGATCGCACTGAATTCGCCAAACAGTTCTTTGCAGATCTTGCTGCTGCACAAGCCCGTGCGGGCGGCCCTCCACCCTTGGGCCTGCATCTGGTCATGGGTGATGATACCGCCCTCAAGGTCCAGCATATGGTTCGAAACATCCAAGGCGGGTTGATCGCGCCGATTGAAATGCATGCGCGTCTCCCAGTTTAGCGTCATTCTCGCTATAGGGTGATGCCTGCCAACACCGGGCAGGTAAGGTGTTGCCATGCTGGTCGTGAGGTCTGCAGGGGGATAGACTGTGAACAGGCATGGAAGACTGATCCCGTAGCGTGAGTCAGCCCCTTTGAAGTGGTCCACCCACGAAGCCTGAAATCCAATAGGATTTCGGCGAACAGGAGGACTACACAATGGCTGGAAAGCGAGAGAAGCCGGAAGACATTGTCACCAAGCTGCGTCAGGTCGAGGTGCTGCATGGCCAGGGCCTGTCGATGGCCGATGCGGTGCGGCACTTGCAGCGGAAGCTCGGCCTCGGGGTGGATCGCGCGCAGAGACACAGTTATCGGGAGTCTGGGCGGGTCGTGGTCGTCCTTGGCGTGCAACATCGGGATCTCTCCCAGCAGTGCCGCTTCCAGTGTAGCTCCTCGACTGGCATAGTCGCGTCGGAACTGGGCCCTTCGGGGTCTAGGCATCCGCCTGAAGTGTACCTCGCCGCACGTAGTTGGCAATCAGTCCCGAGGTAAGGCCACACGCGCCATTGCCGCGCGAGCGGCTTCAACTTCGGGCTTGCACCCGCCGAAACATTCGTAGCAATCACGCGAACGAGCGAGAGCAAGTGGCGCAAGAAGCGGCCTTGCGGCGGCGTAAAGATTATCTAACGATGAAGGGCGAGGGCGCCCAGAATAACAATTCTTGAGATGCCCGCTGCTTCCCAAGCAACTCAATGGCGCTTATGCGACTCCAGGGCGGGGTAGGGTATTGTCAGACGGCTTTTTTGCTGCGTCGAATTGGGTTTTGCGCCGGGACCTCTTGCGCGCAGCGAGCAGGCGGGCGGTTGAAGCTTCTCCCAGGTATCATCACTCCGCTCGGCCGCCAGTTTGGACCCGGAATTTGCTAATCCGATAGAGCCAGTCGTCAGGCCCAAGATCCGCGGGGCCCAGCCCATGTGCTGAGCCTGCAACGTCGCATCCAGTAGATGACCTTCATCAAGACGCCCGAGCTGCAGATGAGTTGCTGAAAATTTAGGATGTGCGTGAGTTTTGGCTTGGCGCGGATAGGGCGCAGTATCTCGCGATCAAGGCATAAATCCGCCGTCAACCATACTTTCAACGATATTTGTCACGGCTGGAACATAAATTTCCCATTTTTTGTGTGCTAGCTCGGAGGCGAGCGAAGACCACCCCCTAGAACCCTCACGACTAAGGATTATAGAGGCTATGGTCATAAAAATTAAGGCGGGGGCTTCCTCCGCCGAAATCCAGCGAGCAGTGGACTCAGCGTCTGAAGGTACGGTGATCCAACTTGCGGCTGGCGAGTACAGGTTCACGTCGACGGTGGAGATCTCCACTGATGGGGTGACGATTCAGGGCGATGCCGCTGGCGGCACCGTCATCACTTTGGATGCCTCAATGGAGGGAGACCCGGCGTTTCAAGTCGGAGATGACCTGTTCAATGAGGACCTTGGCGCCGAGGTGTCGGTGTCTTCCGCGTCGAAGGGGGCGAACTCCCTTACGCTGGCGACAGCCGATCATGATCTTCAGGTTGGGGACGTGATCTGGATTACCATGCCCAATGACGACGCGTTGTACGATGAAATCGGTGACACCGCTTGGCAGAAGGACAACAAAGACCTTCGGACGCAGATGGTGACGATCACCTCTGTGGACGGAAAGAAGGTCGGTTTCGACAACGCGCTTGATTTCGACTTCGACAGCTCAGCCACGGTTCAGCGCGTCGATACGGTCGATGATGTGACGATCCAGAACCTGTCTTTGGTGGGGGACTATGGAACCTCCGACCCGACCGATTTTTCGAATACGATCTCGGCTGAAGATGACGGGATGATGATCCTCGTGAACACATCTTCGGGGTTCTCGCTGAGCAACGTCTCCATGACCGAGCCGGGATCGAGTGGTCTGGTCATCGCCAAGTCTGTCGAGGCCGACATTGACGGTCTGACCATCGAGGGCTCCCATAACAAAGGGTCTGACGGAAACGGCTATGGCGTGTGGATCCGAGATGTCTATGACAGTGTGTTCAGCGATCTGACGATCACTGACACGCGCCATGCGGTGCTGTTCGCGTCCTATACGTCGGCATCGGGAAATACGGTTCACGTCTCCTACACCAACCGCGACATCAATTTTCACGGTGGCCTCGACACGGACAACACCGTGATCGTGGACAGCTCCATTCGGGATACCGAAGCAGAACAACGCGCGCTCGGTCTGACCTACTTCGTCAACGACGGCGGGAAAAGCTATGGCGCGCCCACCGATCGTGACGCGAATACCGCGCTCTTCACGAATGTGGAGGGGTCGGTCCGCGCGGAAGAGATCGAACTGACCGACGCCGGCGGTGTCGCGTATATGTACGGCAGCGCGGACACGGTCACGGGCGGCGCTGGCGACGACTGGATCGACATGGGGACCGGCACAGATGTGATCTATGGCTCCGACGGCGACGACACGCTGATCGGCAATTCCGGCACCGATACGGTGATCTTTGACGCCAGCATTGCCGACATTTCCGTATCCTCCACGGGCTCGGGTGTTGCGATCGCACATGCGGGGGGCACGAGCTTTCTCGATGGCATCGAGGTGCTTCAGCTTGGCGGCAAGACCTATTCGCTATCCGATGATCTTGATTGGTTGATCGCAAATGGCGGGTGGTCGTCGGACGGCGCGACAGGTGGCGCCGCGGTCACCGAAGATGCGGCGAACGACGACGCAGCAGCAGAGGATGCTAACGCCGAAGAGGATGATCACGAAACGCAGCCGGTCGAGTCAGGCGACGTCGAAACTGGCAAAAGCGAAAGCGACGACACCGCGGTAGAAGAGTCAGTCGCAGCGCCAGATGAGGGGGCTGTCACCTACATCAACGGAACCTCGAGCCGAGATACTTTGGTGCTTTCCGGTGCGGCGACCGAGGTCGACGCGCAAAGCGGACCCGATACGGTCATCGGTGGGGCAGGCGACGACCATGTCGACCTTGGCTCCGGGCACGACCGTTTCGTGGCATCTGCTGGCAACGACACGGTGCTGGGCGGTTATGGCAACGACACGGTGTCCATCGCGTCGGATTTGGGATCGCTTTTGGTCGACGAAACCTCGGACGGAACCCTGATCGAGTACGAGACTGGATCTGTCCTGCTCAAGGATCGCGTCGAATTCGTTGAGGTCGACGGCACCGTGTATCGCGTGTCGGGTGACTTGGCAGCGCTGATCAATGCGAGTGCCGAGAAGAGCGAAGCGACGTCTAAGTCTTCTGAGGATGAGCTGGCTACGACGAGCGAGCCCGAAGTCGCAGATGTCATTGATACGCCGTCCGAAGACGCGGCAGACAGCCTCGATCTCATCTCTGGCGCGGTGTCGGGACTCGAGCTCACGGGTACGGATGGAGCCGACAAGCTGGTCGCCAACGAGGATCAGACAGTTGTGCGGGCTCTTGCTGGCGACGACAAAGTGTCTTCGTCCGGTGTCTCCTCGTGGATTGATCTCGGTGCTGGTGACGACCGTGGACAGGGCAAAAATGGAGACGACACCCTCCTTGGTGGGGAGGGTGCCGACAACCTGCGGGGCAATAACGGTGACGATTACCTTCTTGGCGGATCGGGAAACGACACCATTTACGGCAACGCTGGTAACGATACGGTTGTTGGGGGCGGCGGCGACGACAAGCTCAATGGCGGCTCTGGAAACTCTACGCTCACCGGCGGACATGGTTCCGACAAATTTGTCCTGATTGAGGGAAAAAATGTTCTCACTGACTTCGATGCAGGTGAGGGTGACGTTTTTTACTTTTCAGGTCAGACAGATAGCCAGATCCTCTCCAGTCTTCACGATTGGTATGAAACCGGCGAAGAGAGCAATGTTTTCCAGTTCGAGGTGTCGAACGACGGCCTGGCAATCACGTCTGATGCCGGGAGCCTCTACTTGGAGGACGTGACCCTCGAAAATGTCGCCGACTGGTACGACCTCGGCTAACAGGCTCAGGCGTACAGCGGCTCTGCTGTACGCCTGACCTCGGTGCCGGAAGACCTGTGCTTCTTTCGGCGCTGACCGTTGTGGTGTCCTGCTGTGTGGGGCGTGCCACTTGGAGAGCGAAAATCATCCGTGACGCGGGGGGGGCTGTCCCCGAAGAGGGTGTGAAATGAGCAAATAAAAGGCAAAATTGGGGGGTGTGCCCACCGTCTGCCCATGATTTCCGAAATAATCGAAAAACAACCATAGGAAGAGTTTTTAGCAAGTTCGGTGCTTTAACCTTCGTTTAACACTTGTGTGATGCGGTTTCTTGAATTCGTTGCTTGATTTCTGCACCTGCGAGATCAGATCGTGCCTCCTGCGGTATACGACAAGTTTTTGACGATTTCTGACCGATTTTCACCTTTTGTTAGAGGTTACTCTGTACATGAACGGATATAGTGCGGTCCATAATGTGCTCATTATGGACACAAACCCGGTATTGGTTGCCGGGGTCTCAATGTTGTTACAAGAAGACGGCAGCGTCGCCGCGAAGGCGCTTACAGTTTCTACAGGCCAGTCTATGCTGGCTGATCTCGTTGCGGCGGACATCGCACCTGAAACGGACCTCATTATTATTGATCCGTGCCAGTTCGGCGATCAACTCGAAGCCGCGCTCGAGATAATTGACGCGGGGTTATCAAAAAAACCAAGATACATCGCCTATTGCAGCGCGACCGATGTGAATGACCAAGACATGGTGCGGTCTTTGCTGACGCTGGGCTTTAGCGGCGTCGTGTCGAAGCAGGTCGACCTGCAAGTGGTCAAGATCGCGGTTGCCTCGGTGCGCCATGGGTTGGTGCACGTCGAACAAGGGTTCGCGGAAGCGCTCCTCCATGCGTCTCATGGAGCCACCGAGGAACAGACCCTCATCGACCGCGTCCGAAAAATCCCGCTGGAGGCAGAGCTCACCGAAAGAGAAGCGTTTGTGCTGCGCGCCGTCGCCTTCGGCAAGAGTATGAAGGAAATTGGTCACGAACTGGACCTGTCTTCCAAGACCGTGGAGACCTACAAGGCCAGGGGCGCTTCGAAACTTGGCTTGCGCACGCGAAAAGATATCGTGGGCTACGCGCTTCAGTCAGGTTGGGTGATCCAGCAGTAGAGCTATAAGTCAACAAAAATCGTAAACTTCGGGGAGGCGCCATCGGCGCCTTTTTTTGTGCCCGAAAGACAGAAGAAATCACACTAACGCGCGAGATCTGGGATAGTTCCCGCCTAGGGTTTTTCCTGACAAGAGGAGGTGTAACTGTCAGGAAAATAGAAGATTTGTGGGGTTTTTCACTACGCAAATTCAGCAGAATCCTGACACCGAAAGGGGTTATCCCGACTGTTTCGCACCTGCAGCAATTATAAGTTGGGTCTTGTAACGTGAAGGCGTGTGGCGAAATGCCGCTGACCTTCTCGGGGCGCCAAAGCGTGATGGAACAGTGTTCGAAGAGCCAGAAGACGCGGCCGATTCGGACCTGCACAAACCCTGAAAGGAATGCCGAATGGCAAACATCGCAGTAATCGGAATTGGGTATGTCGGGGCAGTCTCGGCCGCGTGTCTAGCACGCGACGGCCACAATGTTGTCGCCGTCGACGTCGATCCGGGCAAGGTTGACGCCATCAATGCCGGCATGTCGCCGATCGTTGAAGAGGGCCTGCCGGAACTGATCGCCGAGGTCGCGGCCGCTGGCAAACTCGTCGCCACGACCTCCATCGCCGAAGCTGTCGCAAAGACCGAAGCGTGCTTCGTTTGCGTCGGAACCCCGTCGGCTTCCGATGGTTCGGTCGGTCTGGACTATGTGAAAGCGGCCTGCAGCCAGCTGGGCGAAGCGATCAAAGCGCAAGACACATGGTACTCGGTCATCATGCGTTCGACTATCGTGCCGGGCTCGATGGAGGGCACCTGCATTCCGACCCTCGAGGCGGCATCAGGAATGAAGGCGGGTGTGGATTTCGGTGTCGGCTACTACCCAGAATTCCTGCGTGAGTCCACCGCGATTGAAGATCACAAAGAGCCCGGACTGATCGTCTTTGGATCTCTGGACAAGGTGACGGGTGCATTCCTGACCGCCCTGAACAAGGATATCAAAGGGTCGATCAATTCTGTCGATCTGCGCACCGCTGAGATGGTGAAATACACCTCGAATTCCTGGCGTGCCGTGAAAGTCTCTTACGCCAACGAAATCGGGAATATCGCAAAAGCGAACGATATCGACGGGCAATTGGTGATGAAAATCCTGTGCTCCGACAACAAAGCTGCGATGAGCCCCTATTTCATGCGCCCCGGCTTTGCTTTTGGCGGCTCCTGCCTGCCGAAGGACGTCCGTGCGCTGCGTGCACTGGGCGATGCCAAAGGGCTCGAAACGCCGATCCTCGACGCCGTTCTGGAGGCGAACGAGGCTCAGATCAAACGCGCCGAGCAGATGATCGAGAAAAGCGGGGCCAAAAAGGTCGGCATGGTCGGGATCAGCTTCAAGCCGGGTACCGACGACCTTCGCGAAAGCCCGCTGGCCACGCTGGCGTCCAAGCTTCTGGGAGAGGGCAAAGAGATCGCGGTCTACGACCCGTTCGTCAACGAAGCCTATCAGAACAATCACTCGGCAGCCGGCCGCGGCAATGACTACGGTCTGGACCTGAAAGACAAGATGGTCGGCAGCATCGATGATCTGATCGCGAGCAGCGATATCATCCTTGTCGGCAACAAATATGCCGAAACGATTGTCCCTCTGGAAACGGCGATGGGAACGCGTCCGATGGTCGATCTGACCCGGATCTCGGCCAAGGCCCGGTCCAATGGCACCTACGAGGGGATCTGCTGGTAAGATGGCCCGGATCGCTGCGCATTTAACCTACCTCGCGGTTTTGGTTTGGTTGAGCCTTCTTGTGCTTAGTGCCGATATCAGTTCCGTTTCAAAAGGCCTCGTGGTGGTCGGTCTGATCGGCATTTGGCGCTACAGCTGGGCGGCGGTGAATTTCACTCGCGCAGCGATCTATCTGAACTACGCCTTCCCGCGCCTCCGGGCGCGGGCGGAGCGAAACTACGCCGCGCTGCCGGCACCGGCGCATGCCTATTTTCTGGTGACGTCCTTCAAGATCGAAGCAGATGTGACGGCACGCGTCTACAGATCAATC
The DNA here is from genome assembly GCF_001687105.1 of Salipiger sp. CCB-MM3. NCBI lineage: Bacteria > Pseudomonadati > Pseudomonadota > Alphaproteobacteria > Rhodobacterales > Roseobacteraceae > Salipiger > Salipiger sp. CCB-MM3. Next base: position 162,392 of record NZ_CP014600.1, on the reverse strand, counting down.
TTCCGGGCGGCGGCTGCGTCGCGAGGTGGCGCAACGATCGTGGTTTCGATTGTCGATCTGGCCGATGAGACCCTGATCAGGAAGATCTGGGATCTGATGCCGCAGGACGTCGATCTGTCGCGCGTCCAACTGCACCTCGACCGGATCCCGGGGACCGGCAAACGCGATGCTCTCGCGCGCTCCTATCGTCTTATCTCCCGGATGAGCCCGACCCGTCACGACATCGTGGTGGTGGCAGATGGTGACACTTGTGTTCCGGTCGATATCGTCGAAACCTCGGCCCCGTTCTTCACCGATCCCCGTGTCGGTGCCCTGACGACCGACGAGATCGCAGAGACGCCGGAGCCTGGCCTCTTCCGCGACTGGTACAATCTCCGCTTCTCGCAACGGCAGATGATGATGTCGTCTCAGGGTCTTTCGGGGCGGGTGCTGACCTTGACCGGGCGTATGTCGGTGTTCCGCGCCGATCTGCTGACCGATCCCGGCTTCATCGCCCAAGTGCAGTCGGACAGCATCGAGCATTGGCGCCTTGGCACAGTTAAGTTCCTGACCGGTGATGACAAATCCACGTGGTTCTGGCTGCTCTCGAACGGATATCTGATGCGCTACCTGCCGGATGTCGCCTCGGTCTCGATGGAAAGCCAGCCCAAGCCCGGCTTTATGGATAGCGCGATAACCCTGATGGTGCGCTGGTTCGGAAATATGCTGCGGACGAATGGCCGGGCCTTGGCTCTGAGCACCTCGACCATCGGGTACTACACGAAATGGGCGCTTCTGGATCAGCGCTTGGGCATCTGGACGACGATCGCGGGACCGCTCTCCGTGATCTGGGGAACGCTCTTTGTCGACGTGATGGTCCTGCCCGCTTACATCGCTTGGGTCTTGTTCACCCGCTACGTGTTCTGCTGGATCCTCTCGCTGGTCCGCGAACCCGGGTTCCCCATCACCTATCCCTTCCTGCTCTGGTTCAGCCAAGTCTTCGGAGCGACCGTCAAGAGCTACATCTTGTTCAGGCTCGACCGCCAGAAATGGACCCGCCAGCCGGGAGGCGCCGCGGCGAAAGCGGCCCGTCTTCCCCTCGGACAGCGGATCAGGGTCCACTCTTCGACCTTCGTTCACTCTCTGGCTCTGGGCTGGCTCGCCCTCGCCACCCTGTACCTCTCCGGCGTCATACGCTGAGCGCCCCATAAATCTCAGAAATCCAATTGTCGTAGCCCGCAAAGGGAGAACCCACCATGTCCATAACACACGCAGAAGCCAACCATATCGACGGGGGCACCGGTCGCCCGAAGGATATGCCAGCAACGAGCCTGCCCGGGGATCATCCGATGATGGAGCTTCCCTTCACGGCAGAGATCGATGGACGGCAGTACCAAGGTGAAGGCGTCTCGCTGGCCGGGGTCAAGCTGAGCGGACTGGCGGATCCGAACCTTGTGGGTCACGAACGGCTGCTGCGCCTCTCGTTTCCCTTCGAAGCTTTCCAGTTGGCCATCGCGGTCGAAGGGCGCATCACGGATATCGCGCCGGGCAACGGTGAGATCGAGGTGACGTTTACCGATCCGACCGGGCCCCATCTGCCGCAGCTGCGGCACGTGCTGAACTCCTACATCGCGGGCGACGTGATCTCGATGGGGCGTGTTCTGGGGGTCGCTCTTCAGCCGCCGAAAGCGGGGAAGGGGGGCAAGCAGGCCAACAGCAGCGGCGGCAGCGTGTTCCGGACCATTGCAAACGGCCTGCTGGTCACTGCGGCGACCGTTGCGCTGGTCGGTGGGGCGGCATGGCTGGTGCACGATCGCTTCCTTGTCGATCATATCACCGCCCCGGCGCGGGTCGAAACGGCGGGCCGCGCGCTGACGGCGATTGATGCTGGCCAGATTGATTATCTCGATACCGAAGCCGCGATGGGCGAGGTCGCCTTTTCGATCCGCGCAACCTCTGGCGAGACGCTTTCTGTCGCGATGCCTTGCGATGACTGCACCGCTGTCTCTGCCGGTCCGGAACTCGGCGCAACGGTGCAGGCCGGTCAACCCGTCCTTCAGATTTCCCCGGCGGATGCGCCTTTGATCCTCAAGGTGCGCGTCGAGCCCGACCAGCTTTACACACTCGCCGAAGCGCGCGGCATCAAGGCCCGCTTTGCAGATGGCTCGTCGGTCACCACTCATGCGGACGAGGCCTCCTTGTCGGCCGCGGCGGCAGACACCTCCGGTCGCCCGATGTTCGTCGATCTCATTCCCGAGGGCAGCCTCGACCAAGACCGCGCCGGACAGCTGGCCCGTCTGACCATCGAACACGATTACCCGTTCGCCAACGATCTCGCCGAGATCCGTGGCGCAGTCGCAACCAAGATTTCAAGCGTGGAGTAACAAATGACTCATCGTATCATTCCGACGATCCTGTGCGGGGGAATGGGCTCACGCCTGTGGCCGATGTCCCGTATCGACCAGCCCAAGCAGTTTCAGTCCGTCAACGGAACTGGCTCCAAGACGTTTTTCCAAGAAACGATGCTCCGCCACCAAGTCGATGGGTTCGGTGATCCGATCGTCGTGACCAATGCCAAACAGACGGCCATCGTGGCCCGTCAGATGCGCAGCATTGGCATGGATGCGACAATCGTCGGCGAGCCGATCGGTCGGAACACGGGCCCGGCGGTTCTGGCCGCGGCGCTCTTTGCTCTGCGCAATGATCCGGATGCGCTGCTTCTGGTGCTGCCCTCCGATCACATCATCACCGGCGACATCAACCGCATCATCATGTCGATGGCAGATGCCGCCGATAATGGCCGCATCATCACCTTTGGCGTTGAGCCCAGCTATCCGGAAACCGGCTACGGCTATATCACCGACGGCGGTGCCTTCGGAAATTATGCCGGCCTGCACCACGTTTCGAAGTTCATCGAAAAGCCGCCTCTCGAAGACGCGACAGCGCTGCTGGATGCGGGCGGGTCGTATTGGGCTTCTGGCATTTCCATGCTGCGCGCCGATCTTCTGGTCAGCGAATTCGCCCGCTACGATCAAGGCACGCTTGCGGCCGTGTCCGAGGCGGTTGCCAAGGCGCATTTTGACGAGCTTGGTGCGTCGATCCTAGAGGAACTGGCCTTCGTCCGGTCGTCGAACGAGCCGACGGAACGTCTGATCTTTGAGCGGTCCGACCGCATTTCGCTGGCACCGCTGCCTGGGATCAAATGGGACGACGTTGGCGCTTGGAACTCTGTGCATTCGATTTCCGAGAAGGCAGGTGACGGCAATGTCACCCAAGGTGACGTTATCACCCATGAGACCTCCAACTCGCTGATCCGTTCCGAAGACCGTCTGGTTGCGGTGATTGGTCTTGATGATGTGATCGTGGTCGACACGGCGGACGCACTGCTTCTGGCAAGCCGCGACCATAGCCAAGACGTCAAAAAGATCGTCGAGCAGCTCAAGGAACGCAAGCGGGTCGAGGTGTCCAGCCACCGCCGGCGTGACATGCCTTGGGGGCAGATCGAGCGTCTGCGCGACACCGGCAGCTGCGAAATGGACATGCTGAGCGTCGAAAAGGGCGGCAAGCTGATGGTCAACGGGACCGGCCACGGGATTTCGATCCTCACGGCGGTTTCGGGCAACGCTGAATGCGAACTGCCCTCGGGCCTCAAGCGCCTGAATGCCGGTGTCTCTGTTGTCATTGATCCGGACTACTCGATGCCGCTGGTTAATGACGGTGATGAACCCTTCCTCCTGCTTCACGTCACCGTTCCCGAGCTGAAGGCGCTTGCTGCAGAGGCGGCCGACGTCGCGAAGAGCGAAGCGGCGATCGAGGAGCTCGGCCAAATCGAAGCGAAGCTCGACGACCTGGTGACCAACGCGCCCCGCGGATCGCTCGGGGCGGCCTGATCGTCAGGAAGGAAAAGAGTGATGCAGCACCGTTTGTCCCATACGCAATCTCCCGTGACAGGCTCGGCCCACGCCCGACAGGGCAAGTGTGGGGTCCTCATGGGCTTGATGATCGGAACCGCGATGGTCCTTGGCAGCACCGCTGTTCAGGCCGCCGAGAGGTTGGTGCCGATCGAGACCATGCCCAAGCCGAGCCTGCAACTGGAGGCGCGTAAACCGGCGGCTGCATCTCTTGGCCCTCGGACTCGTGAGCGCCTGACGGGCCTCACGCTCGCGGGGGTGTCTACCGAGGATTTGTCCGCGCTGTCTTTTCCGTCCGACGCAAACAGTCTGCGGGAACGCGCCCGCATTCTGTGGGGCGATCTCGGGCTCGATGGGACCGGCAGCGATACGACAGATGTCGCGTCGACTGATGTGACGGGCGACACAGCATTCCCGACGGTGTCGGGAATGCCTGAATTCTCGAACGGGTCCGCCGCGCTGGCGCTGACGCGGTTCACATCGCTGTCGGGCCCGGTCACGACCGGGGCAATCGAGTCCGCGTCCGAGGGGGACGATGCCATATATCTCGAAAAGGGGGCGGCGACGATCGACCGCCTGATCGAGAGCCAGGTGCCGGGGATTGCGCGCGTCGAAGGTGGGCTCATTCTCACACGGCCAATGGTGATCTGGCCCGGTGCAAGCTTGCAGCTCGGCGAGGAAGAGACGCTCTACCTGTCGCGAGAAGACGGTGCATATCTGATCTCTTTCGGAGAAATGTCTGTCGATGGCGGAACGGTCACGGCCACCACGTCGCGCAACGCGCGTGTGCCGCAATTCTCTCCTTTTGTCGCGGTCGCGGGACAGGGTGTCTTTCGCGCAAACCATGGCCGCTTCGTCGGCTTGGGCGCGGCTTCGGATCAAGGCGCCGGACAGCCCGACAGCATGTCGGGCCTCTCAATTTCTGCGGGCCTGCTGTACCAACCCGACCAGCCTTCCAGCATTCTCAACAGCCGGTTCGACGACGTCCATCTTGTCGCGATTAGCGGTGTTCAGGACGCCATCGTAAGCGGCAATGATTTTTCGGGTCAGTACGCGGGTGGCCTGAGCGTCGAAAACAGTCCGAGGGCGCTGATCTCCGGCAACCGTATGACGGCGCCCGGTCGCTATGCCGCGATGCATCTGCGGAACCTGTCCAACGCGCGCGTCGAAAAGAACACCATCGCTTCCGCCAAGGGCAAGGGCGTTTTGGTCGACGGTTTCAGCCGATCTCTGACCATCGACGGTAACGTCGTCGCCAGCGCAGCCGGGTCCGGCATCGAACTGCGCGATGCCACCTGTACCGACCTGTCCTCGAACCTCGTTCTGGCCTCCGGCGGCAATGGCATCGAACTGAGCCGAAGCGGCGATATCGAGGCGCGTCGCAACGTCTCGCTGTTCAATGGCGCGGCGGGCATTTCGATGTCGCAGCAAGCGGTTGGCAGCAAGCTGCTTGTCGAGACCAATCTGGTCGGGCGCAACCGCGATGGTCTGCGCGGTGCGGGTTTGACGGACCTCACGCTGAAGGACAACAGGCTGCCGAACCAAATGCCGCGCCTTCTCGGGGGAGAGCTTGGTCTGAAGCAGACCGCATGGCTGACGGCGCGCAAAGACAACCAACCTTTCAACTTCTCTAACGGCACACAGCAGGCGGCAGCAACTGCGTGTGAAGGGATCTGACAATGGTCTTCGCTTCCGAAACCTTCCTCTTCCTCTTTCTGCCCCTGTTCTTGGGGGCCTATTACCTGACCCCGTCCAAGGGCCGTAACCTGACGATCCTTCTGGGCAGCTATGCCTTCTATGGCTGGTGGCGCATCGATTTCCTGTTCCTGCTGATCGCCACCACCGTTTTCACATGGATCTGCGGTCGCATGATCGACAAGCGCCGGGAAGAGGGTCGGGCAAAGCCTTGGCTGGTGCTGGGGCTGGTCGGAAACCTCGGTGTGCTGGGCATCTTCAAATACCTTGGCTTCTTCATGGACAGCCTGACCGGAGCGTTCGGAACGACGCCGGATCAGATCGGCTTTCACTGGCAGATCATCCTGCCGATCGGTGTGAGCTTTTACGTCTTTCAGTCGATTTCCTACCTCGTCGACGTGTGGCGCGAAGACGCTCCGGCGGATACCGGCCTGATCGACTTCGCGGCCTTCATCGCGCTGTTCCCGCAGCTGATCGCCGGCCCCATCCTGCGCTTCAAAGATCTCGCCGACCAATTCCGCGACCGTCGCCATACAACCGAGATGTTCACCGATGGCATGGCGCGTTTCGTGATCGGCCTGTCCAAGAAGGTGCTTTTGGCGGATGCCGTGGCTCCGCTTGCAGACTTGGCCTTCAACAACCCCGATCCGGCCTCGCCCCTCGCTTGGCTCGGAGCCGTGGCCTATATGCTGCAGCTTTATTTCGACTTCTCGGGCTATTCCGACATGGCGATCGGCCTCGGAATGATGATGGGCTTCCGCTTCACCGAGAACTTCGCGACGCCCTATATCTCACGTTCGATCACCGAGTTCTGGCGCCGTTGGCACATCTCTCTGTCGGTCTGGCTGCGCGACTATCTCTATATTCCGCTCGGCGGCAACCGCCACGGCATCGCGCGCACCTACTTCAATCTGTGGATCGTGATGGTGCTGGGTGGCATGTGGCACGGCGCAAACTGGACCTTTGTGATCTGGGGCGTGTGGCACGGGACTTGGCTGGCCCTCGAACGCGCCCGGTTCGTTCCGCGCGGTGATGGCCCCCTGTCCTTGGCGCGGACCCTTCTGGTGGTGCTGATCGGCTGGGTGTTCTTCCGAGCCGCAGACATGGGGCAAGCCCTCGATGTGCTGGCGGGCATGATTGGGATGCACGGCATGGTGATGCCCTTCGACATCGCGGTGCAGATCCGCTCCGAACAGCTGATCTTCCTTTGTGTCGCCCTTGTGATCGCGGCTTTCGAACCGAAACTAAACCTCTGGGTCCGCTCGGTCTGGGCGAACGCGCCGGGCGGCACGATGGGCGGTGGCACCCCCACGGTCTCCGGATCGGGAGGCGCGGCGACGGTTGCCTCGACCAATACGCTTGGGGCGGTTCTGTCCAGCTTCGTGATCGCACTTCTGCTGGTCGCCTGCGTCCTGCGCATCGCCGAGGCCTCCTCCACCCCCTTCCTCTACTTCCAGTTCTGAGGCGAGACCAATGATCGTAACGATAGCACGCATGGCCATACCCGCAGCCCTCGTCGCCTACTCGGCGTGGAGTGCCGCGCAGGCGCTCCCAGACGTCGGGTCGCGCATCGAGCAGGCGCATTGGACAGCCAAATCTTGGCTCGATGGGGAAGCGACCGCCGCCATCGACTCGACGTGGAGCGATACGTTGCCGCACCGAGATTTTGCCTCCGGAATTGTCGGGGCTGGCCGCTGGCTGGCCTTGGGCGAGGGCAAGGAAGGTGTCGTGCCCGGCCGTGATGGCTGGCTGTTCACCGCTGAAGAGGCCCGGTCCATGCCCGAGCCGCTGTCTGCAAGCCTCGCCCGGATTGCGGTGCTGAAGGATACGCTGAACGAAATGGGCGTCGCTCTGACGATCGTCCCATTGGCGGGCAAGGCTGACATTTACCGAGACGAGACCGGCAATCTGCCGATGGCGGACGACCTGAAAGCCCGGTACGACGACGTGCTGGCCTCGCTGCGCGCGATGGGGATCGACACTGTCGACAGCCGGACCGCGCTTGTGCACGAAGCCAAGGTCGAGCAGGTCTTCTATGCGTCCGACACCCATTGGACGCGTGAAGGTGCGGCCGCCGTGGCGCGCGCGATCGCCGCTGATCTTCCCCAAGGCGAGACTGAATTCACACCGGTCGAAACCGAAACGATCGCGTTTCATGGTGACCTGACCAAGTTCATCACCACCGCCGACTACGCCGACGCGGTCGGACTTCGCGAGGAAACGGCACATCTGTTCAAGGCCGAGGCCGCTGGGGGTGCCGATGGGGCGGATATCTTCGGCTCCGGAGACGATCTTTTTGCGGCGGCTGCGATGCCGACGGTGCTGGTTGGGACTTCCTATTCGGCGAACCCGGACTGGTCGTTTCAGGAAAGCCTGAAGATCGCCCTGCAGAGCGACATCGTGAACTACGCGCAAGAGGGCCGCGGGCCGGTCAAACCCTTCCTCAAGATGCTGGCAGACCCCGCATTCCGCGACACGCCTCCGAAGACGGTCATCTGGGAAATTCCGGTCCGCTACTTGTCCGATCCCACGATCTGGGAGCCGGAAGAGGCGCAAAAGGATCAGCCGATCCTTGCGGGCGGCATGCTGACCGATGACTTGGCCCGGATCGAAGCAGACGTGCCGGTGACCTTGGAAGCGAACGGCATTTTGCAGGCCGCATCGCTGGAGAGCGAACGTCTGACAGGCCATTTGGCCGCGCTCAATCTGAACAACAAAGGAGAAACCCATGTCGACTGAGACAATCCCGAACCACCGGACCGTCGCGGCATGGTCCTCCTTTCCCGAACACACCCGGTCTACTTTTCGGAGAAATCCGATCGGTCTTCGCTCAAGGTCGGGTGTGGTGCTTCTCCTCGTTGGTTTGGGCTTCGGCCTGATGGTCAGCCCGGCCAGCGGGGAGAGCATTTCATCACCCTTCGGTGTGAACGCGACACGCGAACTGCCGACCTATCGGTTGCAGCAAACCCGCCGCGACATGCTTGCGGATCGGAACGTCAGCTACGGCCGGCTGCGCGCCCTTGCCGATGCGGGGGATGGTCTGGCCGCATGGGCGATTGGTCAGAAGCTCGAGGCCATGAACCGGCCTGATCTGGCCTCCGACGTTGCGCATTACTACGCCACGGCAGTGATCAGCGGACGCCTCTTCGCGACCCCTCGGCTTGTCGACGCACTTGATGCGGGTCTCGAGGCCGACGCGTTCACCAACCAGCCGACGCGTTTGCGCAGCATCGGAAACGCGCTCGAATTTGCGGCCACAAACGGAGAGGCCGTAGCGGCGGCGCGCCTTGCACGCGCATGGCAAGAGGGCGACGTCTTTGGGACCGCCGATGCCGAGAAGAGCGAGCGCTACGCTCGCATGGCGGCAGCAGCCGGGCAAAACGATGCCATCGAACTGATCGTGCGCCAGAAAATCGCGGCGCGCGACGTCGAGGGCACCAAAGAAGCCATCAATCTCGCAGGGTCGGTGAACGACCTTGGCATGGTTGCACTGGGACAAAACCTGCTTCGCCAGATGCAGTCTGATCAGGAAGAGGAAAGCGAATGACTTTCACACGTCGCGCCAATCTACCGGTTTTCGCTATGTTCGCCCTTGGCCTGTGCGGCGCCGGTTCGGTGTCTGCTGCGCAAGAGTCCAGCTTTGGCTGCGCCGGATTGGAGCAATCCAATCTCGTGCGTGCTGAAGAAGGCAAGGACGGCGTGTTCTACCGTGTCGCCACCGATCTGACGATGGGACAAATCATCAACTCCCGCGCGGCAAGTGCCGTGGCCCGTATCGCCCGCGCATTGGAAGAGCAGGGGACGACTCTGATTTTCGCCCCGGTGCCGACGAAAGGGCAGGCCATGCCCCAAGATCTCCCGTCCAATTTCGTGACGACGGGATATGATGTCAAAAAGGCCCGCGCCGAATATGCGCTGTCGATCGAGAACCTGCGTCAGAGCGGTGTGGTCACGGCCGACCTCCTGACCCGGATGCTGGATACATTCGATCCGGCGGAGGTTGCCAAATACGGAACGGACCAAACGCCCTTGTTCTTCCGCTCGGACTATCACTGGACGTCCGAAGGCGCGCGCCGCGCAGCACGGGCCGTCGCCGACCAGATCGTCGCGCAGCCGGGCTATGGTGATCTCACCCCGACCAGCTATCAAACACGGCAGGTCGGCGAGCTCGAAGGCTTTTCCAACATGCGCCGGGCAATGCAGCGTCGGTGCCGCGAACCCCTGCCCGAAGTGGAGACCATGGGGTTTGAAACCAACGCGGACACCACGCCCGCGCAGGACGACACCGGCCCGCTGGACATCTTTGCGGATGCCGAGGAGCAAAGTCAGGTCGTGCTGCTTGGAACGTCTTTTTCCGATAACCCGACCAACAACTTCGCGGGTTGGATCTCGCAGTATTCGGGCCTTGAGGTGCTGAACTATGCAGTGACGGGTGGCGGGCAGTACGGTGCCTTGATCTCTTATCTGACGTCGCAGGACTATCTTGAGCAGCGCCCCCGCTTCATCGTCTGGGAAAACCCGATCTACACCGACCTTCTGCAGTTTGGTACGGGCCCGATCGAAGAGCTGACGGCAGCCGCTGCTGCGGCCTGCTCCGATCCCCTCAAAGTCACCACCACCGGTGAAACTCTCGAAGCAGATCTCGGCGGTGAAAAGTTCGATACCGACGACGCGATCTTGGCGCGCTTTGGGTCGGAGGGTCCGCGGAATGCGGAATTCACGCTGGTGACTACAGATGGCGTGTCTCGACGCTACTTCTCAAATCGTGACGACCGCCTGCGGGCGACCGGCAATTTCTGGCTGGGGCTTGGGCCCTACGTCGATCTTCCGATCGAGACCATCAAGGTTGCTTTTGATCGGCCCATTTCAACCGGTGCAAGCCTGAGCCTTTGCCCCAACTTTGGAGAATGAAGATGAGCGACTTCACCTCGACCAAAATTAGTACTGTTGTTTTTTCCATTGCCATGACCATGTTCGGTCAGGTCGCGGTGGCTCAAGACTCTCAACTGTATGACAATGTGGCAAACCCCGATGCAGGTTACCTGCGGGTCGTTGCCGTGAGGGACGCATCCGCGATCATCGCCGGTGAAAACTTCTCGGATCTGGGAAGCGGAGTTTCTCCATATGTGACGATCGACGAGCCGGGCACGGTCGACGTGTCCGCAGCGGGCGTCGATGGAACCGCCGATATCGGCAAAGGCAGCTGGAATAGCTGGCTGGTCACCGCAGACGGCGAGGGCGTGCTGGTGACCGATCCGTTGGGTCACAGCCCCGCTCAGGCTGATCTCACGTTCTACAACATCTCGGACAAGCCGTCCGTCGATCTTTACGTGCCGGCGGCCAAGCGGGTCGCCTTGGAAGGCGTCGAAGAAGGCAGCGGCGACTGGGTTGCTCTGAAGGCCCCGCTGTCGCTGGATTTCGAGGCCCGTAGCGGGGACGAGACACTCGCCTCGGCGTCCGCCGTGGCCTTGGCACGCCGCGAAGGCACCACTTTGGTGTTCAGCGGGAAGAACGGCAATTACGAGCTGGTGGCGCTGAAAGCGTCGCAGGCCAACTGAGCCTAGGGAGGACGATCCATGATCAATACCCCGATACGTATCACGCCGCTTCTGAATAGCGCGCGCTCTGCTCTTTTGGCAGGTACATTTCTGGCGATCGCCGCCCCGGCGGTGGCTGCAACACCGGCGAAGGTCGATTTCGAGCCGCCGCAGATCGACGCGCAGCCCGTGTGTGAAATCCGGGCTCCCGACAGCGAGATCACGGCCCGTTGGGAAGGCTGGAATGGGCAGTCACTCGCAGGCATGGACTCGACGCTCGTTCGCCGAGACATGCGCCGTCTTATGGCGATTGACCCGGTGCAATGGCTGCCAGTGGGTGAAAAGGTTGTCGCGCTTTTGCCGACGATCGACGCGACCTACGATGCCGACAAGCGCCTGATGGAAACCATCGAAATGCGCCTCGAAGCGGGCAAGGCATCAGAGGTGCGTGCTGATGGTCTGATCGAAAAGGCTCTTGCCTCGACCGCCGCCGAACAACCGCAGAACCAACGTCGTCTGGGCGAATGGCTCATGCAGGGCAAGGGTGTCGCGCCCGACAGGGATCGCGGGCTGGAGTTGATCGTGACCGCCGCGCGCGGAGGCGACGCCAACAGCTTGCTGAGCATCGCGAGTTTCCAACAACGCGGCATCGCTGTACCGAATTGGAATGTCGAGCCGAAGATGACGGTTATGATGGGCTTTGCTTCGCAAGTCGGACGGCTCGACAAGACGATCTGCGACCGTGTCGTGAATATTGCGCGCGCCTATCGGAACGGCGAAATCGTGCAAGTGGACAATCAATTGTCCGAACGCTGGTTCCGTTTTGCCGCAGACCTCGGCAGCCCCGACGCCGCATGGAGCGTAGCGGAGATGCATCTGCGCTCGGAAGAGATCGCCAAGAACAATGACGTGATGCTGCACTACCTCGGCATTGCTGCGACCGGGGGCGATCCCAAAGTGCTCATTCAGCTCGGACGCCTCTATGAAGAGGGCGCATTGGTCGAGCGCGACCTAGGGGAAGCCGAAGATCTCTATCAGCGTGCGGCGGCCTCGGGCGATCGTACGGCAATGGGCCGGCTCGCCCTATTTCTCGACGGTCTTCGTCAAGCGAACCCGGCGCGCACCGATGACTACGACAAGGCGCTCACCGCTCTGCTGGACCTAGAGGATGCGCCGGGCTGGGCCTACTCCAAAGCCGCCGATCGCGTCCTTACGCGTGAGGGCCGCTGGGCGGGCGAAAAGACGGCGATGGACTACTATGCCAAGGGCGTGGCTCTCGGCGATCCCGAAGCCATCCGCCAACGCGCGCTGCTCAACATCGGTCTTGGTGACACCGGGTCCTTTTACGCAGGCATTGACGATCTGATTTTCTCTGTGGAGCAAATTGGGCGGTCGGGTCCAGTGAATGACCTGATCCAAGCCAATCTGTGCAAGGCGCCGGACGCGCCTCTGGTGGATCGCGTCGCATATTGGCAGTCTATCGCTGGCGCAGAAACCCAAGCGCCGGAGCCGACGCTGAAGGAAATGATCGCGCAGGTCAAAGACGGCGCTGCACCGACCTTGCCTTATCACACCATGAGCAAGGTCCTCGATCACGCGCAGGCCGTCCTGCCGCTGGATGCCTCTGCGAGCGACTTGATCGCTCTGGCGTCGAACCAAAACATCTCTGCCGAAGAGCAAACCTATTGGTCCTTGATCGCCGATCGCGCCGAAACCGTGTCGCCCTCGGACGGCAAAGGATGGGTCGATGCGCTTGGCAGCAACTTGGCCCTTCGCTTCGTGGACCGGTTCCCGCAGGGCAAGGATGCCGAAGCGATTGCGCTGCAACTGGCACAGCAGGGTTACGGTCGGGCCATGGTGCTGCTGACAAAAATCGCGCCCGAGTCCTATCCCGATGAGGCAACACTGGCCAAAACCTTCGCCCCGGTGATCGATGCACGGGGGGATTTCGAAGCAAGTCTTCTGGCGTTGCGGAATTCGGATGGCGCCTCCGAAAGCGAAAAAGCCAAGCTCATCCGGCATGCGCGCGCGGCCACCACCTGCACTTTCAGCGAAGGTATGCAGATGGCCGAGGCGCTTGCAGAACAGGGCTCGGCGGACCAGTTCTCGCAATGGGTGCGGATCTCGAAGGATCTGGTGAAAACCGAAAGCGCGTGGTCGCACACGAACCTCGGTGATCTCATCATGGCGCATACTGCGATGCTCAACGAAGGCGCGGCTGATGAGGCCCGCAACCTCTGGCAGGCCGGATATGAAAAAGGTGACCGCCCTGCGGTCTTCCGCCTGATGTCTGCGGTGGAAGAGCCCGATACTCCCGGCTACGATCCCGAGAAGGCTGTCGAATATTATGTGGCCTTGACCGAACGTTCTGACCCCGAGCAACTGCCTTCCGTCTTGGACAAGCTTGCGGATGCACAAGACGACGTCCGGCAGAAAGTCGAGACGCAGGTCGACACCAGCGCTCTGTGGCTGGCTGCTGCAAATGCCGGGTCCTCGGAAGCCATGCTGCATCACGCGCGTGAACTGCGTGCGTCTGCCAGCACTCAAGCCGACATCAACGAAAGCGGCGAGTGGCTGCGCCGCGCCGCCGACGCAGGCAGCGACGCTGCAATGGTCGATCTTGCACGCAGTCTGGCTTTCGGGATCGGCGCGTCTCCCGACCCTGAGGCGGCGCGCACGTGGCTGCAGAAAGCTGCCGCTTTGGGCAATCAAGACGCCGTATCAATGATGAACTCCATGCAAATCGCGGAGGTACCGACACAATGAAAGGAACTGCACTCACAACGCTGGCGGTTCTGACTGCTCTCACGCCGATGAACCCCGCGTTTGCGCAGCAGGATGATCAGGCTCCCGGCATTGATCCGGTCCAACTCTCCGTCACGGACACGACCGATGCCGAGGCTCCGGAAGAAACCGCAGAGGCTGATGACGAGTCGGATTGTATGGAGCCGGTCGAACCTGTCGTGTCGCTGAGCTATGGCAGCCGCTACACCGAAGACAGCGAGACCCGCTCCGATTTCGATGAAGAAGCGAATGCCGCCGTAAATGCAGCGCTCGAACCCGTGGATGACTTCATTTCGGACCTGACGCGCGAAAGCAATCGCGCGTTGACCCGATCGGGCGACCGTGGCGTCGCGGCGGCTGAATGCCTCTACGAACGCCTCACGCCTTGGGCCGAAGCCAATGCACTGTCGGACTTGGGCACGATGAACGCGAATATCTCTGCCCCCAGCCGTTTGGGCGGGATCGCTTTCGCGTACAGCAATGCGCTGACAGTGTCCGAGCCGACCGAGGACCAGAAAACCGTTATTGAAGGCTGGCTCGAAGACCGAGCAAAAGCCACCATGGCGTATTTCGACGAAGAAGCGCCGCCTCGTGCCTCGCGGAATAATCTTCGGCAGTGGGCTGCGATGGGGGTCACGCGGATCGGCCTGACCACTGGCGACGAGAGCTTGGTCGAATGGGGCCGTGAAACCGTCGAATATACCGCCTGCATGGTGGAAGACGACGGGGCGCTGCCCTTGGAGATGGAGCGTGGCGATCTTGCTCTGCACTACCAGATGCACGCCGTTCAGGCCTTGGTGGTCACCGCTGCCTTGCTTGCCGAGGATGACCCCACGATCTTCGACACCTGCGATGATGCCATCGTGCGTGCGGTCGACTATACGCTGGACGGTTTTGAAAACCCGGAACGGATCGAAGCGCGGACCGGTCGCGAACAAAAGATCGACGACGCTCCAGAGAACTTCGAACTGGCTTGGGCGGTCGCCTATCTTCGGTACCGCAGTGATCCGGAGCTGGAGAAGCAAATCGCAGATATCGACAATCTGTCGAATTCCAAGCTCGGAGGGGACCAACGTCTGATCTGGTAACCGCGAGGCGTAGCAAGCAGCCGGTTGTGGGGTGTGTGCGCTACTTGAAGCGCGACTCCCATTACCTGCGACGGTAAGGGCACCTGCCGATTTCCTCCATCATCTTTTCGCGGAAGACTTCGGCCGGGGTCCTCCATCCGAGGCATTTGCGGGGCGTGTTGTTGAGCTGGTCGCAGAGTTTCTTCAACTCGAGCTCTGTCATGGCAGCGACGTCACGCTGCCTTGGAAGCCAGCGGCGGAGCCGCCGGTTGGTGTTCAGGGCAGTGCCTTTCTGCCAGGGCGAGGAGGGGTCGCAGAACCACGTTTGGGTTCCGAGCTGGGCCTGCAGGTGCGGCCACGACACGAACTCCGTGCCGCGGTCGAAGGTGATGGACCTGCGACCCGCCACAGGCAGATCCCGCACCGCCTTCACGATCTTGGTCATGACCGGTTTCGTGCGCCTGTTCGCGTTCTTCAGCAGTACGGTGAAGTGGCTGACGCGTTCGACAAGAGAGGTGACATTGGTCTGGCCAAGCGATTGTTTGAACAGCATCAAATCTCCCTCCCAATGGCCGAATTCCCTGCGGTGTGCGACGTCGTCCGGGCGGAACAGGATACTGACACCACGGTCGAATTTTGGCGCGCGGCGCTTGCGGGCTCGGCGCGGACGGCGAGCCCTGCGGTGCTCGGGCAGGTACCACCAGAGCTCCTGCGCCATACCTTCCTTCGAGTAGATGTACCGGTAGATCGTCTCCTGGCAGACCCGGAGCGTCGCACCTTCGTGGATCAAGCGGTTGCCGATCTGCTCGGGGGTCCAGCCGTTCTTGATGCGCTCAACGACCTGATTTCGAAGCTGCGGATGCCGGATCAGCTTGCGCTGGCGGGCGCGCCGATCGGTGGCCTGCCGATGCGCAGCGGCGCCATAGTAGCCATCATAGCCCGGCAGGCACTCATCGCTGAACCAGTTCCGCTTGATTTCGCGGTAAATGGTGGCTTTCGAGCGCCGCAGCACGCGGGCCATCTCCCGGACAGGGACCTTTGCCAGCTTCCAGCGTTCGATCTGGACACGTTCCTTGACGCTCAGTTGCGCGTAAACCGCTCCCATGGCAGACTCTCTCCATTAGATAACCATCTGTTTTCTAATGGGAGTCGCACTTGAGGGTAGCGCGCACCGGTCACACTTAAGGGCGCGTGTAAGGGAAATTATGTGTATTTATTTAAACATCGGCGGGAGGGGGTGGTCGCCCCGTCGGTCAGGCCAAATTCGCGTATCTGCCTAAGAAGCGATAGAACATGGCTGCCTTGCACCGGGCGAAGGCCAAGAGCCTGTCAAAATAATTGAGTATTAACATATTGTTATGATATGACATAAGCATTATCTTATGTATAAATGAAAATTGCCTATTTGACTTTATGTCACCCATCTCGTTTCCAGTTAAGGAAATCGCGCCCCTCCCAAACCAAGTCGCGATGACCTCCAACAAGGAAACCTACATGATTATGACCCCCTCCCGCCTCCTGTCCAGCCTGTGCCTCACCGCCGCGATCGCCTCGGGCGCTAGTGCCCAGACGGCTCCCGAAACGCTGACCATCAAGGGCGGCTCGCAGGGCGGCTCGTGGTATACGATCTCGGCGGCGATGACCCAGATCTTCGCCAGCGAAGGCGTTACCGCGAACGCGGAACTGGGCAACGGGTTGTCCAACGTTATGGTCATCGGCCAAGGCGAGGCCGATGTGGCGATCACCTTCGCTTCGGTGCCGCCCGCCGCCGCCAAAGGCGTCGATCCCTTCCCCGCGCCCATGGACAATATCCGCGCCATCGCCATGCTGAGCCCCTCGGCCATGCAGCTGATCGTGTCGGAAGACAGCGGCATCGACAGCTATGCGGACATCGCCGGTAAGTCGATCGCCACCTCGACCGTCGGCTCCTCCACCGAGGACCTCTTCGCCCTGACCCGCGGCGCGCTTGGCCTGTCCGACGACGACCTCACCCTGTCGCGCGGCAACGTCAACTTTGACATCGACGCGGTCAAGGACCGCTCGGCGGACGGGCTTTTCGTGCTGACCGCAGCGCCCACCGGCTCGTTCATCGACCTCTTCTCGAGCAACGACGTGAAACTGGTGCCGGTCGACGAAGCGCTTGCCACCAAGCTCAATGAAGCAAACGCAGGCTATGTGGCGTCGGTGATCCCGGCGGGCACATACGAAGGTCAGGACGAAGACGTGGCCTCGGTATCGACCTCGACCATGATTGTGGTCAACGCCGATATGCCTGAGGAAGACGCCTATTTCATCGCCAAGACCCTCGTCGAGCATATCGCTGACCTTCAGGCCTCGCATAACTCGCTGGCGTCGATCACCCCCGAGACCATGGGCAGCTTTTCCGGTGCCGAGCCGCACCCGGGCGCGCTGCGCTATTTCACCGAAGCGGGCCTGATCAACTGATGACCGACGCATCCGTCGAAACGCTGCCCCTAGGGGCGGCAGGCGAGGCTCCGCATGGAGCCTCTGCCAGTTCTACGCCCAATTCTGGGCAAAGCGTGCTGTCGCGCTTCCGCGACGCGGGCTTCGTTGCCAAGATCGCCATGCTGGTGGCGATCACCATGTCGGTGTTCCACCTCTGGGCGGGCGCACGCGGGCAACCGATCTCGGAAATTTTCCGCCCGGCGCACCTCGGCCTTGCGCTGATGGTGCTGTTCCTCGGCTCCCCGTCGAAGCCGCTGTTCGGCAGTCTCCGGGCCGGGCAGATCTGCAACGCCATCGCCCTCGCGCTGACGATCTTTGGCTGCGGCTATCTGATGCTCGACGCCGAAGCGGTGCAGGCGCGCATCCCCTATTTCTCGCCGCCCACCACCCTGCAGCAGCTCGCGGGATGGGGCCTTGTGCTCGCCCTGCTCGAAGCCTCGCGGCGGGTGCTGGGCGCGGCACCGGTGGTCGTGGTGGTGGCGTTCATCGCCTATGCCTTTTGGGGCAACCATCTGCCCTACCCGTTCTGGCACAAGGGCTTTACCCCCGAGCGCGTGCTTGAAAGCGCCTATCTGACGCAGGAAGGCATCTGGGGCACGCCCATCGGCGTCTCCGCCGGATATATCTTCCTCTTCGTGCTGTTCGGCTGCTTCCTCAACGCCTCTGGCGCGGGGGCGTTCTTTACCGATTTCGCCCGGGCGCTGACCGGCCGCGCCATGGGCGGGCCCGCCAAGGTTGCCGTGGTGTCCAGCGCCTTCATGGGCATGCTTTCGGGCAGCCCTGCCGCCAACGCCGCCACCACCGGTGCCTTCACCATCCCGGCCATGCGCAAGGCGGGCTACAAGGGTGAGTTTGCCGCCGCGGTCGAGGCTGTCGCCTCCTCGGGCGGGCAGATCACCCCGCCGATCCTCGGGGCCGCTGCATTCATCATGGCCGAATTCATCGGCGTGCCCTATGTGTCGATCATCCTCGTGTCGATCATACCCGCGCTGCTTTATTTCTTCGCGGTCTATGTGGTCGTCGATCTCGAGGCACGCCGACTGCAGCTGCGCCCGGGTGCCGAAGACGTGCCGCCGTTGATGCGCATTCTCGCGCAGCGCGGGTATCTCTTCATCTCGATCGGGGTGATGATCTGGGTGCTGGTCGAGGGCTTTACCCCCGCCCGCGCGGCGGTCTGGGCGATTGCCTCGCTGGCGGGCATGGTGCTGATACTGGATGGCGCGAACCGGCGCCGGTTCCTCGACGTTTGCCTCGAGGCGATGATCGAGGCGCCGCGGATGATCGGATCGGTCGCCGTGGCCTGCGCTTTGGGTGGCATTCTCGTCGGCGTCATCAGCCAGACCGGCCTTGGCCTGCGGATGAGCACCATCGTGCTGACGCTGGCCGGGGACAGCACCCTTCTGCTGCTGGCGCTGACCATGGTCATGGCCATTGTGCTGGGTATGGGCATGCCGACCTCGGGGGCCTATGTGATCTTGGCCGCGCTGCTAGCACCAGCGTTGGTCAAAGCGGGCATCCCGCTGATCGCGGCGCATCTGTTCATCCTCTACTGCGCGGGGATCTCGACGATCACGCCTCCCGTGGCCATCGCCGCCTATGCGGCGGCGGCGGTGGCTGGCACGAGTCCTTGGACGACATCGACAATGGCGTTCCGTCTGGGCATCTCGAGCTTCATCATCCCGTTCATGTTCGTTTACGGACCGCCGCTTCTGGGCGATGGCACGCCGCTGCAGGTGGCGCTGTCGCTGGCGACGGCGCTGCTGGGGATCGGCGCGATCTCGGCTTCGGTCGTAGGCTGGCTGCGCCGCCCGCTGCCTGCGCTGGTGCGCGCTCTGGCCGTGGCCGGCGGGCTTGCGCTGGTCTTTCCGGGCTGGACGACCGACCTCACTGGAGCGCTCTGCCTGCTGATCCTTGCAGGCTACGTCCTGCGCGCTCCAAAGGCCGCGCCCGCCCACGGCTAACACACCTGTGCGCCGCGGCCCCAAACGGTCGCGGCGCGTTACGTTTCAGGCGACGAACCGGCAATCGAGCCCGCGTGCCGTCACCTCATCCGCGTAATCCACGAGGCATTGCCGCAGGTGCCGCTCAAAGCGCTGCACCAACCGGGGCACCGGTCTTGCGCGGGAATAGAGCATCGCCAGCGTCAACTTCACCTTCGGCTCGAAGATCGCCGCATGCAGCCGCCTTTCCGGATCGAAGGGCAGCACCATCGGATGGGTTAGCGCCACCCCCAGCCCCGCCTGAACCAAATGCAGCGCCGCCGTCGACTGGTTGGTCTGCATGATATCGAGCGTGTTGACCTCGTCGCGCAGGCTTTCGCGCAACATGACGCCGGGCGGCGACTGATTGCCATGCGCCACGATCACCTCTCCCTCCAGATCGGCGGCCGACACGCTGGCACGCCCCGCCAGCCGGTGATCCTTGGGCATCAGGCAAATCATCGACATCTCTAGCAGCGGATGGGAGGCCACGCCCACCTCGTCGAAGGGCTGAAAGGCAAAGCCGATGTCCGCGTATTCCTGCCGCACCTGTCGCACCACTTCGTTGGCCGAAAACACTTCGAGCCGCATGCGCACCCGCTCGCGCTCCTGCCGGAAGGCCGAGATGGCCTTTGGCAGACCGGCGGCGGTGAAGGTGGTCACCGTGGCGATCGACAGTGACCCGCCGCGCAGGTCGCGCAGCTCTTCGGCCTTGCCGCGCAGCACCGTCATGTCGACAAAGATCCGCTCCACCGAAGGCAGCAAATCGCGCGCTTCCTGCGTCAGCCGGGTGCGCCCGCGCGAGCGCACGAAGAGCGAAAAGCCAAGCTGACCTTCAAGCTCCTTCAATGTTTGACTGACCGCCGGCTGCGAGACCCGCATCAGCCGCGCGGTTTCCGTCACGCTTTGGGTGCGGCTGAACAGCCGGAAGGTCTCGAGCTGGCGCAGGTTCATATTCATAAGCATCCCCTTATGACGACATAGATCATTAGTATTATTTATGATGATCCGGAGGTGCAATAACAGGGCATCCCCGCGCGGCCTGCCGGGGCCTGCCTCGTCTTCGAGGCCACTCATTTCAGCATCCCGGACCCGACCACATGGCGTTACTGGACATCAAAGATCTGCGCGTTGACATCGATACGCCCGCTGGCGTGCTGCACGCAGTGCGCGGCGTCGACCTGAGCGTCGAGCCCGGCGAGACCCTGTGCATCGTCGGCGAGAGCGGCTGCGGCAAATCCATGACCGCCATGGCGGTGCTGGGCCTGCTGCCCGCCACCGCAAAGCGCCGCGCCGACTATCTGCGGTTCGAGGGCAAGGACATCGACGCGCTGTCGCCCCGCGCGCTGGAGGACCTGCGCGGCGCGCGCATCGGGATGATCTTTCAGGACCCGATGACCGGCCTCAACCCGACGCTGACCATCGGGCGGCAACTGACCGAGACCTACCTGCGCCACGTCTCGCGCTCTGCCGCCGCCGCGCGCGAGCGGGCCATTGCCCTGCTAGGAGAGGTTGGTATTCGCGATGCCGCTGCCCGGCTGAGCCAATACCCGCACGAGCTGTCCGGAGGTCTGCGCCAGCGGGTGATGATCGCCATGGCGCTGATCGCCGAGCCGCAGCTCATCATTGCCGACGAGCCGACAACCGCGCTCGACGTGACGGTGCAGGCGCAGGTTCTGGCGGTTCTGCGGCGTCTGCAAACACGCTATGGCGTGGGGCTGATCCTGATCACCCACGATCTCGGCGTGGTGGCCGCCATCGCCGACCGGGTGAACGTCATGTATGCGGGTGAGGTGGTGGAAACCGGCACCGTGCGCGAGGTTCTCCTCAGCCCGAGCCACCCCTACACCCGCGCGCTGTTGTCCTGCGTGCCGGACCCGCGCAAGCGGGCGCGCAGCGCGCTTGGCAGCATTCCGGGCCGCGTGCCGACCCTGATCGGCTCTATGCGGGGCTGCGCCTTCGCCGGGCGCTGCGCCGAGGAACTGCCGCATTGCGCAACGACCGAGATCCCCGCGCACCCCGAAGGCTCGAGCGAGATCTGCCGCTGCCTGCGCCCCACCATGGACATCCCGGAGCGCGCCCATGTCTGAGCAGATCGCCCTTGAAGCGGTGAACGTCTCGCGCAGGTTTCCCGGTCGCGGCGGCCATGTCACCCACGCGCTGCGCGATGTGTCCCTGCGACTGCACGCGGGCGAGACGCTGGCGCTCGTCGGCGAGAGCGGGTCGGGAAAATCCACGCTGGCGCGCATCCTTCTTGGATTGCAACAGCCGGACGAGGGCCGCGTGCATTGCTTTGGCGCCGACCTGCGCCACTGGTCGCGGATGAAGCGTGCCGAGCTGATGCAGCCGGTCTTTCAGGACCCCTATTCTTCGCTGAATCCACGCCAGAGCCTTGGCCGCATCGTCGCCGCGCCGTTGATCGCACGCGGTGTCGCGCGCGAGACCTGGGCACCGAAGGCGGCTGCGATGCTCGAACAAGTGGGCCTTGCGCCATCCTGGGCAGACCGCCGTGCCTCGGCGCTGTCGGGCGGGCAGCGTCAGCGCGTGGCCATCGCCCGCGCCCTCATCGCAGAGCCGCGCATCCTTGTCTGTGACGAGCCGACCTCGGCACTGGACGTGTCGGTGCAGGCGCAGATCCTCAACCTGCTGGATGAGTTGAAGCAGAGCCTGAACCTCACGGTGCTGATGGTCACCCACAACATCGGCGTCGTGGCGCATCTCGCCGACAGGGTGGCGGTGATGAACTGCGGTCAGCTGGTCGAGACCGGCCCGGCAGAGACCGTCCTGCAAAACCCCTCCGACGCCTACACGCGCGGCTTGCTCGCGGCGGTGCTGCCCATCGACCCGGACCGCGCCCGCGCCGCGCTCGACCGCATCGCGGCGGGCCCCTGAATAACCAAGAAGAAACCACAAACCCCAACAGATAGAACCGGATACCTCCCATGCCTTCCCTTTCCATGAAACTCACCCGGCGGCTTGCCATGGCCGCCCTTGCGGCCAGCACCGCGCTGACTGCCCTGCCCGCAGGCCCCGCGCTGGCGGATCAATCCAACGACACGCTTGTCGCCGCCTTCCGCGCGCAACTGCCGAGCCTCGACCGCTACCATGCGCCGGGGCGCGAGGGCTTTTTGCTGGGGCTGCTTGCCTATGACACGCTGGTCTACCGCAACACCGAGACTTTCGAGCTCGAGCCGCTGATCGCCAAGGAATGGTCGCAGATCGACGACCTGACCTATGAGTTCAAGCTGCGCGACGATGTGACCTTCCACAACGGCGATCCGCTCACTGCCGAGGATGTGGCCTATACGTTCCTCTACGCCGCCAACCCGGAAAACAACGTCTTCAACCGCACCACGCCCGGCTGGATCGACGACGTGCAGGTGGTCGACGACTACACCGTTCGTGTCATCGCCAAGGAAGTGACCCCGCTCGCGATGCAATACATCGTGCAGCTGCCCATCCTGCCGAAAGCCTATCGCGAGAAGGTCGGCCTGCAGGAGTTCGCCGAACATCCCGTCGGCTCGGGCCCCTATATGATCGAGGGCAAGGACGGCAACGACATCGTCTTCAAAGCCTTCGACGGCTACATGAAAGACGGCCCCAAGAACGTGCCAGAGATCGGCACGCTGATTTACCGCGCCATTCCCGACGTGAACACCCAAGTCGCCGAGCTGATCTCGGGCGGCATCGACTGGGCATGGTACATCCCCGATGATCAGGCGCAGAAGCTGGCGCAGATGCCCAATCTCGAGGTGATCAACGCGCCGACCTTCCGCGTCGCGTTCCTGACCATGGATGCCGCTGGCCTCACCGATGCCGAGGGCCCGCTGACCGATGTGCGTGTGCGCAAAGCGATCGCCCATGCCATCGACCGTGAGGCGATTGCCAAGTCGCTGATCGGCGGCTCGTCGGAAACCATCCCCTCGGCCTGCAACCCGGCGCAATACGGTTGCGAGCAGGATGTGACCGAATATGACTACGACCCCGAGGCGGCCCGCGCGTTGATGGCCGAGGCAGGGTACGCCGACGGCTTCGACATCGACATCTACGGCTATCGCTCTCGCCCCGTGGCAGAGGCGATCCTTGGCTACCTGTCCGAGATCGGCATCCGCGGCAACCTCGTGTGGCAGCAGTATTCGGCGGTGATCCAGTCGCGCCGCGACCACCAGACGCCGTTGGTCATTGACGACTTCGGCTCGGCTGGCGTGGCCGATGCCGGTGCGATCACCACCTTCTTCTTTGGCGAAAGTCCCGACGATCAGTCCCGCGACCCCGTGGTGACCGAAGCCATTCAGGAAGCCGGGCGCATCGCCGATCAGGACCGCCGGGCCGAGCTCTTCTCGACCGCGCTCAAACAGATCGCCGACAAGGCCTATTGGGCGCCGCTCTTCACCGTGCCGATCAACTACGTGATGTCCTCGGATGTCGATGTGCCCGTCCCCGACGACGAGAACGTCGAGTTCTGGCGCGCCACCTGGAAGTGATCGCACCATGAAACGCTTCCTCATCCGCCGCTGCCTGCTGGCCGTGCTGGTCCTGCTGACCATTTCGGCGCTCAGCTTCACCATGCTGAAACTGTCGGGCGACTTGGCGATCTCGCTGGCGGGTGAGGGCTCGGGCGCGGATTACGTCGAGTTCCTGCGCGCCCAATATGGTTGGGACCGGCCTATCGCGATCCAATATCTAAGCTGGCTCGGAGACCTGCTGCGCGGCGATATGGGCCGGTCGTTCTACTACGGGCAGGACGTCACCCGCCTTATCCTCGAGCGGATGCCGGTGACGCTGGCGCTTGGTGCCATGGCCATCGGCTTTGCACTGGCGCTGGCGATCCCCATGGGCATGGCCGCCGGGCTCCGACCGGGCGGCACGCTCGACCGCGCGGTGCTGCTGGTGGCGCTGATCGGGGGTGCCACGCCGATCTTCTGGCTCGCCTTCCTGCTGATCCTGCTGTTCGGGCTGACCCTGCGCTGGCTGCCGATCACCGGCGGCACCGACCTTCAGCACCTGCTGATGCCTGCGCTTGCGCTTGGCTTTTACGCCATGCCCGCGCTGATCCGTATCACCCGAGCGGGGATGATCGAGGTCATGGGTTCTGACTATATCCGCACCGCCCGCGCCAAGGGGCTGCGGCGGTGGCAGGTCTATCTTGGCCACGCACTGCGCAACACGCTGGTGCCTGTGGTCGCCGTGGCTTCGGTGCAGTTCGGCTTTTTGCTGGGCGGATCGGTGGTGATCGAGACCATCTTTGCCATCAACGGCATCGGCTACCTGACATGGGAAGCCATCAATCAAAACGACTACCCGGTGGTGCAATCGGCAGTGCTCACCGTGTCGGCGGCCTATGTCCTGCTGACCCTTCTGGCCGATCTTCTCAACCGCGCCATCGATCCGCGAATTCGGCTGGAGTGACCTTGATGCCCAACACTGTACCTGCGCAGACCGCCCCAGCGGGCCTGTTCCGGCTGCGCCTGCGCCCCCTCGCTGGCAACCTTGGGCTGTGGATCGGCGCCGCCATCCTGCTGCTTGTGCTGGCCGTCGCCATCTTTGCACCGGTGCTGGCACCGCATTCACCCTATACGCAATCGCTGGCCGATCGGATGATCCGCCCCGCTTTCATGGGCGGCACATGGGAGCACCCGCTGGGCACCGACCACCTTGGGCGCGACGTGCTCAGCCGCCTGCTCTATGGTGCGCGCATGTCGCTGGTCGTGGGCTTTGGCACCATCGCCATCTCGGCGACCATCGGCATCTCGCTCGGCCTCGCCGCCGGGTTCTTTGGCGGCCGGGTGGATGCGGCGGTGATGTTCTTGCTCAACGTCCGGCTCAGTCTGCCGATCATGCTCGCCGCCGTGGCGCTGGTGGGGCTGCTGGGCAACTCGCTGGGGCTGATGATGCTGATCCTCGCCTTTTTCCTGTGGGATCAGTTCCTTGTGGTGACGCGAGCCCTAACCATGCGGCTGCGGCAGGCGGAGTTCGTGCAGGCAGCGCAGGCGGCTGGGTTCTCTGACGGACGGATCCTCATATCCGAGATCCTGCCCAACCTGCCCGCCCCGCTTGTCATCGTCGCCACGCTGGAGATGGCCCATGCCATCATGCTTGAGGCGGCGCTGTCCTTCCTTGGCCTCGGCATCCGTCCGCCAGCGACGTCTTGGGGACTGATGATCGCGGAATCCAAGGACTTCGTCTTCTTCGAACCATGGCTCGTGAACTTCCCGGGCGCCGCGATCTTCATCCTCGTCGCGGGCATCGCCCTGCTGGGCGAAGGGCTCCGGGCCCGCTTCGAAGCGGGCAACCGCCGCTGATGCCGCACTACGACTGAAAGAGGCACCCACATGACCGACCTTCACCTTCTGAGCCTGCGCGATATGGCCAAGGGCCTGCGCGACGGCACCTTCACCGCGACCGCCCTGCTTGAGCATCATCTCGAGCGCATCGCCCGCATCGACCCCGAGCTCAACGCCTTTACCTTTGTCGCAACCGACGAGGCGCGCGCGGCGGCTGCCGCATCCGACGTCCGCTTTACCCAAGGCGCACCGCTGTCGGCGCTCGACGGCATCCCAGTGGCGCTGAAGGACAACCTCTTTGCCAAGGGCATGCCTGCAGTCTGGGGCTCGGAGCTGTACCGCGATCACGTTGCCCCGCATGACGAGTTGCCCGTGGCGCGGCTGCGCGCCGCCGGGGCGGTGCTGTTGGGCAAGACCAACGTGCCCGAGTTCACCCTGCGCGGCTACACCGCGAACAGCGTCTATGGCAGCACCGGCAACCCATGGAACCCCGCGCTGACCCCGGGCGGGTCGAGCGGCGGCGCAGTGACGGCGGTCTCAGCGGGCCTTGCGCCGCTGGCGCTGGGAACCGACGGCGGCGGCTCGATCCGGCGGCCTGCGGGCTTTGCCGGAATCGCCGGGATCAAACCCTCCATAGGGCGGATCGCGCGCGGCGAAGGCTTCCCCGCCATCCTGCTCGACGCCGAGGTGGTCGGCCCGCTCGCGCGCAGCGCCGACGACCTGCACCTTGCGATGTCGGTGCTGGCCGGTGCCGATCCGCGTGACCCGGCCTCGCGCGGGTTCCCCATGATACCGGACGCTCTCGGTGCCGAACAGCGCGGCCTGCGCATCCTCTATGTGCCGCGCCTGCCCGGCGCGCCGGTCGAACCCGACATCCTTGCCGCCTGCGACAAGCTGGTGCAGCAGATGGAGACCCTCGGCCATTCGGTGAGCGTTGCAGATGACCTGCCCTTCGACACCGGCCCCGTGCTGTCGCGCTGGGGCATGATCGGCAATGTCGGCCTTGCCATGATTGCCGCGCGCGAGCCGGAGTTTGCCGCAAAGGTCTCTGCCCCCTTCGTGCAGCAGGCCGAGGCCGGAGCGGGCATCGTGGCAAGCGATTACCTTGGCCTGCTCGGCGCGATCGCACAGCTGCGCGCTGACGTGGGCGTGGCATTCAAACAGTGGGACGTGATCGTCACGCCTGCTTCTGCCGCCAACCCGTGGCCCCGTGACGAGGTTTTCCCCAAGCTCATCGACGGCATCGAGGCGGGCCCGCGCGGCCATGCCGCCTACACCGGGTGGGTCAACGCCTGCGGCGCGCCGGGTCTGGCCATCGCTGCGGGGCTCTCTGCATCCGGCATGCCCGTGGGCATCCAGCTTGTCGGCGACCTCGGGTCGGAAGATATGCTGCTGACGCTGGGTGCCGCCCTCGAGGCGACGGACCCGCTTGGCGGCAAGCGCCCCGGCTGCATGTCGTGACGTCCGGACCGATGCGAAAAGACACTCTCGCGGCGCAGATGCGCCCCTACGCCGCGCTCGCGCCCAAAGCGGCGCTGGCCGCGCTGGCGGGGCTTGCGCTGGAACTGGCGAATTTCCCGGCGGGCTGGATGTGCGGCGCGATGGCGGTCTCTGTCGCGCTCAGCCTTACCGGCCACGGCGCGAAGATCCCGCCGCTGCTGCGCAGCTTCATCTTTGTGGCGCTCGGCATCTCAATGGGCAGCGGCATTTCTCCGGCGGTGCTGGCCAACGCAAGCGCATGGCCGCTCAGCCTTGCTTTGCTTGCGGTTTCGGTCATCGCCACCATGGGGGCCTCAAGCCTTTACCTGCGAAAAATGCACGGGTGGGACTCGACGACCGCGCGGCTGAGCTCGGTGCCCGGAGCGCTGACGGCGGTACTGCTGATGGCCTCCGAGCAGCGCAACGGGCGCTTCCCGGATGTGGCGGTGGCGCAGATCGTGCGGCAGATCGTGCTGGTCGCCTGTGTGCCGCTGCTGATGGTCATCACCCCGGTCACCGGCGACCAGTCTGCCCGCACCGTGGCCGCGCCGCTGGACCTCGGGCTGCTTTTTGTGCTCGGCTTTGCCGCCGGGCAGATCTGCACCAAGCTCAAGGTGCCGGGCGGCGCACTGATCGGGCCGATGGTGGTCTCTACGCTGATGCATGGCGCGGGGCTGGCCAGCGGTGCGCTGCCGCCGGTGCTGCAGATCTTGGCGCTGGTGCTCGTGGGGGTCCTGATCGGTGCGCGGGTGTCGATGGTCGACCTCTCGATGCTGTCCCGCGCCATCCTCCCTGCCCTTGGCGCCGTGCTGATTGCCGTGCTGGTCGCCGCCGGATTCGCCGCCGTCACCCACCTGATGCTTGGCCTGCCCTTCGTCGAGGTCTGGCTTGCCTATGCACCAGGCGGAATCGAGGCAATGACGGTCATGGCCTATACGCTCAATCTGGACCCCAGTTTCGTCAGCGTCCATCATGTGTTGCGCCTTCTCGGCCTGATGCTGCTTGCGCCCTTGTGGTTGCGCCGCACCGAAAAAGACCCTGAAAGCCCCTCCTCCCGCAGGGCGTGACGCAACATGCGCGCCGCCCTTCCTCCTAGCAATGGAACGATCATGACTGCCGACCCCTGGACACTCACCGCATCCGAGCTTGCCAGCGCCTTCCGTAATGGCACGCTCACGCCAAGCGAGGCGCTTGCCTCTGTGCTGAGCCGCATCGAGGCGGTGAACCCGGTCCTCAATCTCTTTGCCCATCTCGACGTTGAAGGCGCCAAGGCCAGCGCCGCCGAAGCCGACGCGCGCTTTGCCAATGGCACGCCGCTTGGGGCCTTCGATGGCGTGCCAGTGTCGGTCAAGGACAACATCACCGTAATGGGCATGCCCTGCGCTTGGGGCAGCACGCTGTTCGAGGGGCAGGTCCCCGAGAAGGACGAAACCCCGGTTGCCCGCCTGCGTGCGCAGGGCGCGGTGCTGCTGGGCAAGACCAACGTCTCCGAATTCACCATGGGCCGCGGCAACGTCAGCACCCTTGCCTTCGGCACCACCCGCAACCCCTGGAACCCCGAACTGACGCCCGGCGCCTCTACCGGCGGCGGCGCAGCGGC
This sequence comes from Salipiger sp. CCB-MM3, assembly GCF_001687105.1. NCBI lineage: Bacteria > Pseudomonadati > Pseudomonadota > Alphaproteobacteria > Rhodobacterales > Roseobacteraceae > Salipiger > Salipiger sp. CCB-MM3. The sequence continues at coordinate 133,611 of NZ_CP014600.1, read as the reverse complement.
TGTGGCTGCGGGTGCGGGGCCGGTGACGCTTGGTACCGATGGCGGCGGCTCGATCCGGCGTCCGGCCTCTTATAACAACCTTGTAGGGCTGAAGCCGACCACGGGCCGGGTCGCGCGGATCAACGGCCTGCCGCAGATCCTGCATGATTTCGAGATCATCGGCCCCATTGCACGCACCGTCGACGATCTTGCCATGACCCTCTCGGCAATCGAGGGACCGCACCCGCTTGATCGCGCGTCCTTCGGCTTTGAGAAGGGCGAGATCGGCACGCCGAAACCCGGTGCGCGCATCCTCTATGTGCCGCAGTTTCTCGGCCAGACGGTCGAGGCACCCATTGCGGAAAGCTGCGCCGCCGCCTGCGACAACCTGCGGGCGCTCGGCTATGATGTGACCGTGGGCGAGGCGCCCATCGACGTGTCGATCTTCGAAAAATACTGGCCGATGATCGGCGGCGCCGGTCTTGCGTGGCTGCTGCGGGACATCGACTGGGAGGGCAAGGTGGGCGCGCCCTATCCGCCGATGATCAAGACCGGCCAGTCGCTGAGCGCGGTGGACTACGTCGAAGCACTGGCAGGGTTCCGCACGCTCTATGAGCAAATGGCCACCGCCTTCGAGACCTATGACTACGTCATGACCCCTGCGGCGGGGGCGATGCCTTGGAAAGCCGATGAGTTCGGCCCCGGCTATCACCGCGCCTTCACCGGCTTCGTCAATGGCTGCGGCCTGCCCGCCATCGCGATCCCCTGCGATCCGGCAGCGGACGGCATGCCGATCGGCTTCCAGATGATCGCCCCATTCGGTCAGGACTGGGATCTGGTCACCCTCGCCAAGCATTATGAAGAGGCGCATCCTTGGGCACAGAGAAGACCCTCCGTCGGATGAGTGAGCTGACCTTCACCGGGCCGAAAATACCCGAGAAGTTGGTCGCCAGCTGCCCAGTAGGCTCTCCAGGATTCCCGATCGAGCGCGCGAGAGACATGCTTTGCACTTCCGACCTCGTGGGGCGACCTACACTAGAGCCTCTCGTGAGTACTCAATCAGGGAATGATCTACCAACGCGCCGCCCTGCCCGCTCTAAACGCGAGGATTTCACTCCCACCATAGTTTGAGCCGCGACGGGCCCATTCGCTCGGGCCGTAACCTCGGGCAGCCTGAACAGAAAGCGGGGCTATGGCATTGCCATGGCCCCGCCTGCGAGGTGTCACCGGGACGCGCTCAAAGCCCGCCGAAGTGGAAGGCCTTGGTCTCGAGGTACTCCTCGATGCCCTCCTGCGCGCCCTCGCGGCCGAGGCCGGAGGCCTTCACCCCGCCGAAGGGCGCCTCGGCGTGGCTCACCGCGCCGGTGTTGAGCCCCACGAGCCCCGCCTCCAGCGCCTCGCCGAAGCGGAAGGCACGGGCCATGTCACGGGTGTAGAAGTACGCCGCCAACCCGAAGGGCGTGCCGTTGGCGATCTGCAGAGCCTCTGCCTCGGTCTCGAATTTGAAGATCGGGGCGACCGGGCCGAAGGTTTCCTCGCCGGCCAGACGCATCTCCTGCGTCGCGCCGGTCAGCACCACCGGATCGGCGAACTGGCTCGGCAGGTCACGCGCGGCCGTGGCGCGGGTGGCGCCTTTTGACAGCGCATCCTCGACATGGGCAGTGATCTTGGTGATCGCGGCGGCGCTGATCATCGGGCCGATGTGCGCCCCCTCCTCGGTGCCCGGCGCGACCTTCAGCGCGTCGACTTTCGCCGCCAGCGCCGCGACGAAACGGTCGTGGATGCCGGACTGCACGAGGATGCGGTTGGCGCAGACGCAGGTCTGCCCGCCGTTGCGGAACTTGCTGGCCATGGCGCCCTCGACCGCCGCGTCGAGATCGGCGTCGTCAAAGACGATGAAGGGCGCGTTGCCGCCAAGCTCCAGCGACATCTTCTTCAGTGTGGGTGCGCATTGCTCGGCGAGCAGCGCCCCGACCCGCGTCGAGCCAGTGAACGACAGTTTGCGCACCACCGGCGAGGCGGTGAGCGTCGCGCCGATCTCCTCGGGGCGGCCGGTCAGCACGTTGAGCACGCCCGCCGGGATGCCCGCGCGCTCGGCCAGCACGCAGAGCGCCAGCGCCGAATAGGGGGTGAAGTCCGAGGGTTTGATCACCATGGTGCAGCCCGCCGCCAGACCCGGCGCGACCTTGCGGGTGATCATCGCATTGGGGAAGTTCCACGGCGTGATGATCGCGCAGACGCCCACCGGCTCCTTCATCGCGAAGATCTTCTTGCCCGGCACCGGGCTGGGGATGATGTGGCCGTTGATCCGCCGCGCCTCTTCGGCGAACCAGCGCACGAAGGAGGCGCCATAGAGGATCTCGCCCTTGGCCTCCGCCAGCGGCTTGCCCTGCTCGGCGGTGAGGATCAGCGCCAGATCGTCGGCGTGCTCGAGCATCAGGTTGTACCAGACCATCAGCAGATCGGCGCGCTCGGCGTGGGTCTTCTTCTTCCAGGCCAGCATCGCCGCTTCGGCGGCGGCGATGGCGCGGCCGGTCTCTGCGGCGGTGCAATCGGGCATCTGGCCAAGCGTGCCGCCGGTGGCGGGGTTGCTGACCTCCATGTCAGCGCGGGCGATCCACTGGCCGTCAATCAGCGCCGCCTCGCGGAAGAGGTCGGGATCGGAAAGGCTGTCGCGGATGTCGGCGGCGAAGGCGGTGTGCAGGGTCATGGCTCAGGCCTCCAGAGCGGCGATGACGGCCGCGGTGATCTCTTGGGTGGTGTTGAGCCCCGGGCGGATGCCGATGCCCCTGGCGGTGGCGGCCTCGATGGCGGCGAGCACGGCGGCGGAGGCCTCGGCCTCGCCGAGGTGCTCGAGCATCTGCGCCACCGACCAGATCGCGGCGATCGGGTTGGCGATGTTCTTGCCGGCGATATCGGGCGCCGAGCCGTGCACCGGCTCGAACATCGAGGGCGCCGAGCGGTCCGGGTTGATATTGGCCGAGGCGGCAAAGCCCAGCCCGCCCTGGATCGCCGCTCCGAGGTCGGTGAGGATGTCGCCGAAGAGGTTCGAGGCGACCACCACGTCCAGATCCTGCGGCGCCATGACCATCTTGGCGGCCATGGCGTCGATGTGCATGTGGCTGACGGTGACATCGGAGTATTCGGCGGACAGTTCGCGCGTCACCTCGTCCCAGAACACCATCGAATATTTCTGCGCGTTGGATTTGGTCACCGAGGTCAGGTGCCCCCGCCGCGCCCGCGCCTGCTCGAAGCCGAAGCGCAGGATGCGCTCGACGCCGGCCCGGGTGAAGACCGAAGTCTCGACCGCCACCTCGTTGTCCTTGCCCTCATGCACGCGGCCGCCGGCGCCCGAGTATTCGCCCTCGGTGTTCTCGCGGATGCACAGGATGTCGAAGCCCTCGGCCTTCAGCGGCCCCTCGACCCCCGCCAGCAGCCGGTGCGGGCGGATGTTGGCATATTGGTTGAAGGCCTTGCGGATCGGCAGCAGCAGCCCGTGCAGCGAGACCGAGTCCGGCACCGTCGCCGGCCAGCCCACGGCGCCGAGGTAGATCGCATCAAACCCGCGCAGCGTCTCGATCCCGCCTTCGGGCATCATCGTGCCGTGCTCGAGGTAATACTCACACGACCACGGGAAGGAGGTGGTCTCGAAGGCAAAGCGCCCCGTCGCAGCGGCGCCAAGCACCTCCATCGCGGCATCGGTCACGTCAACGCCGATCCCGTCACCGGGGATCAGGGCAAGGTTATAGGTCTTCATGGAAAACTCCCCAATTCATAGATCGATCAGTACGGACTTGCTGCGCCGGTTTGCAAGGTAGGCCTCGCGCCCGAGGTCCTTGCCAAGGCCCGAGGCCTTCCAGCCGCCCGTCGGCAGGATGTGGTCGCGCGAGCGGCCATAGCGGTTGATCCAGACGGTCCCGGCCTCGAGCCGCCGCGACAGGCGCAGCGCCCGGCTGACATCGCGGGTGAACAAGCCGGCGGCCAGCCCGTAGGTCGGGTGGGCGGCCAGCGCCATGGCCTCTTCCTCGCCCTCGAACGTCTGAAGGGTGGCCACGGGGCCGAAAATCTCCTCGGTCACCGCCGGGTTGTCCTGGGTCACCCCGCTGATCAACGTCGGCTGGTAGTAACTGCCCTCGCGCTCGAAGGGCGCGCCGCCGCAGAGGATCTCACCTCCCTGCCCCGCAGCCGCCTGTACGATACCGTCGATCCGGGCCATCTGCCCCTCCGAAATGATCGGCGAGAAGCCGGCGTCCGGGGCCAGAGTGTCGGCGGGGACATGGCGGGCGAAGCGCTCCTTCAGCCGCTCGGCCAGCGGCTCGGCGATGCTCTGCTCGACGAGGATGCGTGAGCCCGCAACGCAGAACTGCCCGGCGTTGGGCAGGATGCCGCGCTCGAGACAGTCCGCCGCGAGATCGAGGTCGGCATCGGCAAAGACCACCATCGGGCTCTTGCCGCCCAGCTCCAGCGTCATCGGCTTGATGCCGGAGCGGGCGATGTTCTCCATGATCGCCGCGCCCGCGCGGGTCGATCCGGTGAAGGACACCTTGTCGATGCCCGGATGGCCGGTGATCGCGGTGCCGGTCACCGGCCCGTCGCCCAGAACGATGTTGATCAGTCCCGCCGGGATGCCGGCCCGCACCGACAGCTCCGCAAGGTAGAGCGTGCTGTAGGGCGTCATCTCGGAGGGTTTCAGCACCACGGCGTTGCCGGCCGACAGCGCAGGGCCGAGCTTCCAGCCCGCCATGGAGATCGGGAAGTTCCATGGCGTGATCGCGCCGACAACGCCGTAGGGCTCGTCCGAGATGAAGCCAAAGGCGCTGTCCGAGGTCGGAACCAAGGTGCCGCCTTCCTTGTCGGCAAACTCGGCAAAGAAGCGGATCTGCTCAGCGGTGACCAGGACGTCGCCGACCCTTGCATGAGCCAGCGGGCGCGAGGAGCAGACCGCCTCGAGATAGGCCAGCTTGTCGGCCTCAGCTTCGATCAGGTCGGCCCAGGCGTGCAGCGCCTTCAGCCGTTCGCGCGGTGCGATGCCGCCCCAGTTCGACACGGCGCGGGCCGCGCGCGCGGCCTCGACCGCCTCGTTCACCAGCGCGGCGTCGGCGCGCGGGATCGCCCCGATGCGCTGGCCCGTCGAGGGAGAGATCACCTCGATAGCAGCGTCGCCGGGCACGTAGCGACCCGCGATGAAATGTCCGCAGGGCAGCGGGATGTCGAAGCCGGGCATGGCGCCTCCTGTCTTTCCTTGCCCGCAATCTGCGCGCCCGCGCCCGGCGAAAACTGCCGAAAGCCGGGCTGCGGCAGAATTCTCTGCGGGATGCGCGACGCTGGCAGATTATTCTGCCTCGCGCTGCTCCTCCGCCGCCAACCACGCGCCGATCGGCACGGGCCGGGCCGGAGCTTGCGCGCGCAGTCGGCCCACATCCTCCGGTGCCTGCCCCGAAGCCGCAGCGATGATCTCGGCGCCCGCCAGCTGGCAATAGCGCCCCTGGCAGCGTCCCATGCCGACCCGCGCCAGCGACTTCGCCCGGTTCGCCTCGGGCCCCGAGAGCGGCAGCGTGGCGCGCAACTCGCCAGCCGAGATGCCCTCGCACCGGCAGACATTGGTTGTGTCTGGCAGACCGCGGATCATGTCGGAGGGCCAGGGGAAAGCCCGCGCCATGCCATGGGCAAAGCGCTGCATCCGCGCGAGACAGCGCAGGATCGGGGCAGGATTGGGGTGCGGCAGGCCAAGGTCCTGAAGGCAGGCGATGGCGGCGGCGCGACCCGCAAGCTCGGCACCGTCGGCGCCGAGAATGCGCAGCCCGTCCCCGGCGAGATAGAGCCCGTCGCCCGCACGGCCCAGCGGATCGGCCCGAGGCAGCCATTGCGAAAACGCGGCGCTCCAGTCGAAGCGGGCCCCGGCAAGGTCGGCGAGCGTCCCGTCCGAACGCAGGTGCCAGCCGAGGCCGACCATGTCGCAGCCGGTATGTTGCACCCTGCCCCGGGCGTCGCGCCAGATCACCGCCGTCGGGCCGGTCTCATCGCTTTCGATCCGCTCCAGCGCGACGCCCGCATGATAGCGCCGCCCCAGTGCAGCGCGCAGCCGCAGGCCGCGCAGGGTTACCACAGGACGCGCAAGCGCCATGCGCAAGCCGCCCTGAAACTGCGCCGTCATCGGCGCGGTGTCGAGTACTGCAGCCACGTCCGCGCCCACCGCGACGAGCTGCGTCGCGAGCAGCGTCAACAGTGGCCCGGAACCGGCCAGCACGATCTTCCGCCCCAGCGCCACACCCTGCGCCTTCAGCGCGATCTGCGCAGCGCCAAGCGAATAGACTCCGCCCATCTGCCAGCCCGGTACCGGGGCAAGCCGGTCGGTGGCGCCTGTCGCGAGGATCAGCCGGTCGTAGGGAATTTCCTGCCGAAGCTCGCCCAGCACATACGCCACCCCGGCGCGGAGCGCCATGACCGAGCGCTGCGGCAGGTGCGTGAGTTTGCTGCCGGCCACCAGCGCATCGAAGGTGGCGTGAACCGCACGCGCCTTGGCGGCCTCGGACCCGTAGAGGTTTTCCGGCGGGCGGGTAAAGCCCTCGGGCGGTCGGCGGTAGATCTGCCCGCCAGCGCGGGCGGCCTCGTCCACCACGATGGGGTGCAGCCCCGCAGCAACGAGGGTCTCGGCCGCGCGGATGCCTGCCGGACCGGCGCCGACGATCAGCACACGGGTCATGCGGAGTCTCCGGGATGAACTTCAGCCCGGTTTTCGGTGCGTGCCCCGGCCACACCCGGCCACTGCGCCGCACCGGGGGCACTGCGCAGCTGCATTCCCTCGCGCAAGGGGGTCGAGCAGGCGCGTAGCCGTGGCCCCGTTTCCTGCCAGACCCAGCAGTCCTGGCAGGCGCTCATCAAGCAGAAGCCCGCGCGCCCCTCGGGGCCGAACTCGGCATCGCGGAGAGCGCGTCGCGACAGCAGGATCGCGGTCAGCACCGTGTCACCTTCGAGCCCGGTCAGCGCCTCGCCATCGAAGCTGAAGCCGACCGGCGCGCGGGCGGTCTCGGCCAGCCGGACGAGCCGCCCGCCGTTCATTCCGCCGCCTCGGCGTAGGTTGTCGGGCGCGGCAGCTCGGGGAAGCGCGCGCAGGTTGCCGCGAAGGCCGCCTCAACGGCATCCGCGCCGCTGCCCTCGATCCGGCGGAAGATCTCGGTCTTGGTGAAGAAACGCCAGTGGATCGGCAGCGCAGCGAGGATCTCGGTCAGGCGATCGTAGGCCTCGGCGGTCCAGCGCGCCTCGTAGCCCTCGCGTTCGGGACCGTAGTGGAAGAAGGCCTCGGGGGGAGTCGGCATCGCGGCGCGCGCCTTGGCGGTGGCCGCCTCGTCAACCTCGGCATCCTTCAGGATCACGCCGTAGTCGCGCGCGGCCGCCTCGGCCGAGACATAGCCCCGCGCCACGTCGCGGGCGACCCGCCAGGGCTCGCGCTCGAGCGGGTTGCCACGCCCGCCGCCACCCGCCGAGCGGACCTCGAGCACATCTCCGGGCTGCAGGATCGCCGTGTCCTTCGAGCCCATGCGCCACTCTTCGGGCGTGCCGGGATTAACCACCATATCGGCGAGCCCCGCCGCCTTGCCGCCGCCTGTGCCCCAGGGGCGGAAGAACGAACGGTCTCGGTTGCGCGCGGTGATGCGGCTGTCGGGGGTAAAGACTCGGAAGGCCATCTCGGTGGCCAGCCCCCCGCGCCAGCGCCCGGCGCCACCGGTATCCTGCGCCAGCCCGTATTTGACGAATTCCACCGGCACCTCGGTCTCGGTGATCTCGATCGGCGTGTTCTTGAGATAGGCCGCATCGGCGCCCGAGCCGTTTGTGCCGTCGCGATGCGGCATGCCGCCGCCACCGCCCACCACCGGGTTCACCGCGGCGATCACCGTCTTTTGGCTACGCTCGTCGCGGGTCATCACATTGACGATGCAGTTGTTGCCGGCGGGCGCGGCGGGCATCCTCTCAGGGATCGCCTGCACGAAGGCGCCAAAGATCACCGAGCGCAAGCGCGCACAGGTGAGCGAGCGCATGCCTACCGCCGCCGGAGAGACCGGATTCAGCACCGTGCCCTCGGGGGTGATGCAGGTGAAGGGGCGCGTCAGCCCGGTGTTCAGCAGGATGCGCGGGTTGAGCGTATAGAGCACGTAGTAGACGCCCACGAGCAGCATGGTGTGCCGGGGATCGCCCCCCGAGGGCACATTGAGCGAAGAGGCCAGCTGCGGATCGGAGCCGGTGAAATCGAGGATCGCCTCGTCGCCGCGGATGGTCAGTGTCAGCTTGAGGCGGCAGGGATTGGCCTCGTCGCTGTCCTCGTCGGCATAGTCGGCAAAGACATATTCACCGTCGGGGATCTCCGAGAGGATCGCGCGGGCCTGTGCCTCGGCCTGCTCCATCAGCGCCGCGACGCCGGACAGGAAGCCGCGATGGCCGAAACGCTCGATCATCGCGTGCACCTTGCGCTCCCCGGTTCCGAGCGCGCCCACAAGGGCCTTGATGTCACCGATGTTGAGCGCGGGCTTGCGCACGTTGGTCGACATGATCTTCATGATCTGCTCGTCAAAGACCCCTTCGCGGACGAGCTTCATCGGTGGAAAGCGAAGGCCCTCCTGGTGGATCTCGGTCAGCGAACGCGAGAGCGAGGCGGGTACCGCGCCGCCCATGTCGGTGTTATGGATGTGCCCGCCGGTCCAGGCGACGATCTCGCCTTCGGAAAAGACCGGCTTCCACAGGTGGGTGTCTGGGGCGTGGGTGGCTACGTGGCCCGAATAGGGATCGTTGGTGAAGGCGACGTCGCCGGGGCGGTATTCCTCGTCAACCATGTCGATGGCGCGGCCGTAGGTCAGCCCCGGATACCACGTCGCGCCCAACTCCATCGGCACGGCAAACGTGTCACCGCTCTGGTCCATCAGCATAACCGTGAAATCCTGCGTCTCCTTGACGAAGGCGGAATGCGCGGTGCGGTGCAGCGTGTGGGCCATGTTCTCGGCCGCGGCGCGGGCATGGTTGGCGAGCACCTGGAGGGTCATCTTGTCGAACATGGATCAGTCCTCGAACTGCAGGTGGATGTTGAGATTGCCGTCGACCCGGGCGCGGGCGCCCACGGGGATGGCGAAGGTGGTGTCTTCCTGCGCGACGATGGCCGGGCCGTCGAAGACCGTGCCGGCGGCCAGCGCCGCGCGGCTGTGCAGCGGTACCGGGCGCCAACCGCCGATATGCACTTGTACGTCGCGGGTCTCGCCCGCCTCGACATGCGCCAGCTCGGCGAGGTCGGGCTTGGGCCCGGCGCCGATCGCCGAGAGGCGCAGGTTGACCATCTCGATCTGACCCTCGGGATCGTCGAAGTCGTAAATACGGAGGTGGGTGGCGTGGAAGGCGCGGGTCATCTTCGGCAGGTCCGACAGCCAGTCGGGCTCCAGCACCACCTCGATCTCGTAGCTCTGCCCGGCGTAGCGCATGTCAGCCGAGAGCTTCAGATCTATGGCGCCGTCATGGCCCTGCGCAGCGAGCCAGTCACGCCCCTCTGCGGCGAGCGCCTGGAAATGGTCGCGCAGCAGCGGCAGGCGGGACTCGTCGAGATCGGCAAAGACGGTGCGGATGAAATCGCCCTTGAGGTCGGCCACCAGCCCGCCGAGCGCCGAGACGACGCCCGGACGGCGCGGCGCCATGACGCGGGGCATCCCCAGCTCCTTGGCGAGGAAGGCACCTAGCATGGGGCCGCCACCGCCGAAGGGCATCAGCGCGAAGGCACGCAGGTCGACCCCGGCGCGGGACGAGAGCTTCTCGACCTCGACGAACATCTCCGAGATCGCAATGTCGAGGATCGCCTGCGCGGTCTCCTCGACGCCGCGCCCCAGCTGCGCGGCCAGAGCGCCGACGACCTCGCGCGCCAGGTCGACCTTCATGTCGAGCTGGCCGTAGGCCATTTCCGAATGCCCCAGCCAACCGCAGACCGCCATGGCGTCGGTTACCGTGGCGCGGGAGCCCCCGCGCCCGTAGCAGGCCGGACCGGGCACCGAGCCCGCGCTTTCCGGTCCGACGCGCAGCACGCCGTGCTCGTCCACCGAAGCGATCGAGCCGCCGCCGATGCCGATCGAGCTGACCGAGACCGAGGGGATATGCAGCGGAAACTCCCCGACCAGCTCATCCGAGCCGAACTGCACCTCGCCGTCGATGATCAGCGCGAAGTCGGCCGAGGTGCCGCCGATGTCGAGCGTCAGGATGCGGCTCTCGCCTGCCTGCCGCGCCAGCCAAGCCGCGCCGATCACCCCCGAGGCGGTGCCCGACAGCAGCATCGACACGCAGTCGCGGCGCCCCTCGCCGGCGCTCATCACGCCGCCGTTCGACTTGGTCAGCATGGCGCGGGCGGGCACGCCCTGCGCCTGCAGCCGCGCCTCCAGCGCCTCGAGGTAGCCCGAAACACGCGGGTGGACGTAACCGTTGAGGATCGCGGTCGAGGTGCGTTCGTATTCGCGGATCACCGGCCAGACCTCCGAGGAGGTGAAGACGAAAAGTTCCGGCGCGAATGCTTCGATCTGCTGCCGAATATCGGCCTCCTGCGCGCTGTCGCGCCAGGAATGCAGCAGCGCGACGATGATCCCTTCGGCACCCGCCGCCTTGGCCTTCGCGACCGCCTCGGCCACGGCGTCCTCGGGGGCATCGGTGCGGCGGCCGTCGGCACGCATCCGCACCGGCAGGCCGAAGATCATGTCGCGCGACACCAGCGGATCGGGGCGCTGGCAGAACAGCGAGTACATGTCAGGCATCCGCAGTCGGGCCAGCTCGATCACATCCTCGAATCCGGCATTGGTGAACATCGCGAGCTTCGCGCCCTTGCGCTGGATGATCGTATTGATGCCCACCGTGGTGCCATGCACGAAGCGGCTGACCGCCGCGACGTCCAGCCCCTCGCGCTCGGCCAGCAGATCGAGCCCGGTGCGCAGCTCAGCGCCCGGATCATCGGGCGTGGTCAGCACCTTGAGCGAGGCGATGCGCCCCGAGCGGGCTTCGAGCGCGCAGAAATCCATGAAGGTGCCGCCGATATCGACACCGATTTTCCAGTCTTCCGCGGGGAGTTGGCCGTCCATGGGTCATCGCCTTTCGTTCCGTTTGCCCCAGTCGAGCAGAGGACGGTGCGGCGGTCCAAGTCGGATACGGCCAAATGCCATAAGTCGAGCCTATGGGCTGGAGAGACCCTCGGGCAGAAGCGCACGGATCTGTTCGCGCATGAGATCCTCGGCGCGCGACAGGGACTTGCCGCGCAGGGTCAGCAGTGACAGCGGAAGCGCGGGGGCGCCATCCAGCGGGCGGATCTCGATGCCGTCGAACTGCTCCCAGGGCAGCAGGGAATCGACCACGGCAATCCCCAGCCCGGCCTGCACGAATCCGACCGCCGAAATGGAAGTGTCGATTTCCAGCCGCGGCTCGAAGCGATGGCCCAGGCGGCGCGCGGCCTTGTCCAGCTCGTCGAAGGGGCGCGTTGCGGAGCGGTAGGAGATAACGAATTCCTCGCCGAGATCCCCGAGCGCGATGGCCTCCCGCGCGGCGAGCGAATGGCCTTTTGGCAGCAGACAACAGAAGCCTGTGCGGCCCAGAACCTCCACCTCGATGTCCTCGGGCATCCGGTCGGTGAGCGCTAGCGCAAGCGCCGTGTCGCCCTCGCGCAGCATAGTGCGCAGCGATTGCACCGGCGCCACGTTGCAGCGCAGCGCGATATCGGGGTGCCGGGTCCGGAAGGCCGCCATGACCCTCGGCAGCAGCGACATGGCCGGCGGGGTCGAGCATCCGATCCGCACCAGCCCGGCCCGACCCTGCCGCAGATCCGCGGTCATCCGGCGCAGCCCTTCCAATTCGCCGAACAGCCGCTCGGCCTCGGGGTAGAGTTCGAGCGCTTCGGGCGTGGGCTTCAGCCGCCCCTTCTCGCGGTCGAAGAGCGCGAAGCCCAACTCATCCTCGGTGTGGCGCAGCACTTGGCTGAGCGCGGGCTGCGAGATGTTTAGCATCCGCGCCGCCTCGGTCACCGTGCCCGCCCGCATCACCGCGGTGAAGACTTCAAGCTGACGTGCACGCATGGGCCGCTCCATAGGTCTGACTTATGACACTCGTCATATCCCGTCTTTGACCGCAAGCCCCGCGACGGGCTTTCCTGCCGCGAGACGGAAAGGATGTGTCATGCAGGTGATCGTACTCGGCGGCGGCTTGATGGGCAGCGCGACGGCCTTCTTTCTGGCGCGGCGCGGCGTCCGCGTGCGGCTGATCGAGCGCGGCCATATAGGCGCCGGAGCCACCGTCGCCTCCTTCGGCAATATCCGCCGCACCGGGCGGGCGCTCGAGCAGTTGCCGTTGGCGCAGCGCTCGCTCGACCTGTGGAGCCGCGCCGAGGAACTGCTGGGGCGTGACGTCGAATTCCGCGCCACCGGCCACCTGCGGCTGATCTTCGACGAGGCCTCGCGCGCCGACATGCTGCGCTTCTCCGAGGCGGCGCGGCCGTCGGGGCTGGAATTGGAGCATCTGGAGCCTTCCGAGATCCGCCGCCGCTTTCCCGGCCTCGGCCCCTCGGCGATCGGCGCCAGCTACTCGCCCCGCGACGGCAGTGCCAACCCACGGCTGATCGGCCCGGCCTTTGCCGATGCCGCCGCCTGCGCTGGAGCCGATATCACTGCCCAGGCCGGCGTTCCGAAGCTCACGAAGACCGAGGCCGGTTTCGAAGTGACCACAGCGCAGGGCACCTTTGGCGCCGACGTGCTGGTCAATTGCGCCGGGGCATGGGGCGCCGAGATCGCCCGCCATTTCGGCGAGCCGGTGCCGCTGGCCGCACACGGGCCGCAGATGGGGGTGACCGAGCCTCTGCCTCACCGCATCCTGCCGGTGGTCGGCATCTGGTCGCAGGACAGTGGCGCCTACCTCCGGCAGGTCGAGCGCGGCAATGTGGTCTTCGGCGGCGGCGTGCCCCGCGTGCCAGTGCCGGAAACGGGCTTTGCGCAATACGATCCCTCTGGGCTGGCGGTGCAGCTCGCCAAGTTGGTGCAGCTCTGCCCCGCCCTCGCTGACGTAGCGATCCTCCGGCAATGGTCGGGCTGCGAGGGGTATCTGTCGGACATGCTGCCGGTCATGGGCGCCTCGGGCAGCACGCCGGGGCTCTTCCATGCCTTCGGCTTCTGCGGTCACGGCTTCCAGCTCGGACCCGGCGTCGGCGATACCATGGCCGAGCTCATCACGACCGGGACCGGCACGACGCCCATCACGGCGATGTCGATCGAGAGGTTCGCGGCGTGAGCTCAGAATTTCGCCACCTTTCCCCATTGCGAGGTCTCGAAACGGCTCAGCTTGTACTGCGCCGTCTCGGTGATCGGTTCGCGCCCGGTGAGCATGTCCGCGACCAGATGCCCGACGCCCGGTCCGATGCCGAAGCCATGGCCCGAGAGGCCCGCGGCAAGTGTCAGGCCCGGAATACCGATGTCGCTATCGATCACCGGAACGCCGTCCGGAGTGCTGTCGATATAGCCCGCCCATTTGGCCTGCATCGGCACGTTTCCGAGCGACGGCAGAAGGCGGCGAGCGCGGGCAAGGGTTTCATTGATCAAGATTTCCGAGGGCTTGGGGTCGAGGATGCGGATCCGCTCCATCGGGGTCTCGCGGTCCAGCGCCCAGATCTCTCGCGTCTCAAAGCCCGCCTTCCACGCCTGCAGACCACCCGGCGAGAGGGCGCGCCAGCGCTTGGCGAACATCGGCAGGAAGTGCTTGGCACCGCGGATCGCCCCGGGCGTAGGGTCGAGGTTGCTGCGCCCGGAGATCGCCAGCGTATGCGCCCCGTCGCCGCGCCGCGTGATCGAGACGGCGGCGGTGTGCAGCGCCGGCGGCAGCCCCTCGGCGCCGGGCGCCACCGACAGGATCGAGCTGCGCACCGAGGCCTGCGGAAAGAAAATGCCCGACTGGTGCAGGAAGCTCGCCGCCCAGGCCCCGCCCGAGAGCACTACCTGTTTCGTGCGGATCGTGCCCTTCTCGGTGATCACCGCCGAGACCGCGCCGCCGGACGTCTCGATGCCCCGTGCCGCGCAACTCTGGATCACCAAACCGCCGTGCTTGACGATGCCCTTTGCAATGAGCGGCGCCGCGCGCGAGGGATCGGCGGTGCCGTCGGTGGGCGACCAAACCCCACCCTCCCACGCCTTGCCGGTCGCCGCTCCGCGCTCGGTGGCCTCGGCTGGGGGGAGCATCCGGGTGTCCACACCCTCGCCACGGGCAAAGGCGCCCCAGCGCGCCCAGCCATCGATCTCGGCCTGATCATCCGACAGGTAAAGCAGCCCGCAGCGGCGGAAGCCCAGGTCCTCGCCGATGTCTTCGGCCATGTTTTCCCAGAGCCCGAGACTCTTCGTCGAAAGCGGCAGCTCGCGCGCGTCGCGGTTCTGCTGGCGGCACCAGCCCCAGTTGCGGCTCGACTGCTCGGCGCCGACGCGGCCCTTTTCCAGCAGCACCACTTTCTGCCCCGCACGCGCCAGCCAATAGGCGGCGCTGGTGCCGACGATGCCCGCGCCGATCACCACGCAATCGGCGGTTTCGGGCAGCTCGGTCTGGGTGTCGATGTGCAGCAAGGGGGCGGTCATGATCTTCTCCTGTAGTCCCAGCATCTTCTACGACAGCGCAGCCAGACGCATCTGCCGGATCATGGGCCCATCACGGCATTTCATGTCGAATGCTGTTGACTTGGGGACGGCTCTGCCATTCACAAGGTGCGCACGGCGCGCAGACTCCGAGGAAAGAACATCATGACCACCCGTTACAAGCTCGACCGGATCGACCTGAAGATTCTCGCCGAGTTGCAGCGGAACGGTCGGATCACCAATGTCGAGTTGGCCGAGCTCGTTCACCTCTCGCCCTCGCCCTGCCTGATGCGGGTCAAGAAGTTGCAGAAGGCCGGCTACATCACCGGCTACGCGGCGCAGATCGACATGGCAAAGCTCGGCGAGACGCTGACCGTCTTCACCGAGTTCACGCTCAGCAACCACCGCCAGATCGACTTTGCCCGCTTTCAGGAAGTGCTGGAGAAGGTTGAATGCTGCGTCGAATGCCACCTCGTGTCGGGCGGTTACGACTATCTGGCGAAATTCGTGACCGCCTCGATCTCGGATTACCAGACGATCATCGAGGGGCTGATCGACCGCAACGTCGGGATCGACAAGTACTTCAGCTTCGTGGTGATGAAGACGCCGTTCTCCAAGACGCAGATGCCGCTGACCCACCTCTTCGCCGACAAAGTCTGAGGGACGCGGCGCGGGCGCTCCGGCGCCCGCGCCGCGCTGCCCTCAGCGATTGGCGAATTGCGCCACCAGTTCGGGATCCTGCTCCAGCCCCGACAGCCAGCCGGTGTCAAGTTGCGGCACCGAGGAGATCAGCAGCCGCGAATAGGGGTGTGTCGCGTCGCTCGACATGCGCGCCGCGGGCAGCGCCTCGACTACCTCGCCCTTGTACATCACCAGCACGTCGTCACAGATCGCCTCGACCGTCGACAGGTCGTGGCTGATGAACATATAGCTCAGCCCCAGCTCGCGCTGCAGCTCCTTGAGCAGCTCTAGGATCGCCGCCGCCACCACCGTGTCCAGCGCCGAGGTGATTTCGTCACAGAGGATCAGCTCGGGGCTGGCCGCGAGCGCACGGGCAAGGTTCACCCGCTGTTTCTGCCCGCCCGACAGCTCACCCGGCAGCCGGTGGCGCAGTGCGGCGGGAAGCTTGACCATATCCAAGAGCTCGATCACCCGCGTCTCGCGTGCCTTGCCGCTGAGCCCGTCGTAGAAACTCAGCGGGCGGGCAAGGATGGCACCAATGGAATGCGCCGGATTGAGCGCGGTGTCGGCAAGCTGGAACACCATCTGCGCTCGGCGCAGTTCTTCCTTCGAGCGCTTGCGCAGGTCGGGACGCAGCTCGGTGCCGTCGAGCAGCACGCCGCCACGATAGGCTGGCAGGATCCCCGCGATGGCCCGGGCCAAGGTCGACTTGCCCGACCCGGATTCGCCGATCACCCCGAGGTTGCGGCCACGCTCGAGCTTGAAGTTCACGTTCTTGAGGATCTTAGCGAAGGGCACACCGTCGCGCATTGGCCCGTAGCCGGCGCAGAGGTCGAAGACCTCGAGGATCGGCTTGGGCTTGGCCACTTGCTTCGGCTGCACAAGCGGTTCGTGCGGCACCGGCTCGAAGGCGGCGAGCAGCTGCTTGGTGTAGGGATGCCGCGGCGCGTTCAGGATCTGCTCGGCGCCGCCCACCTCTTGGATCTCGCCGCCTTTCAGCACGATGATCCGGTCTGCAATTTGCGCCACCACGGCGAGGTCGTGGCTGACGTAGACGCCGGCCATACCGCCCTTCTGCATGACCCCCTTGAAGGCGCGCAGCACCTCGATCTGGGTGGTCACGTCAAGCGCCGTGGTCGGCTCATCGAAGATCACCAGTTTGGGATCGCCGATCAGCGCCATCGCCGCCGAAAGTCGCTGCAGCTGGCCGCCGGACACTTGGTGCGGATAGCGCTCGCCGATGGTCTCGGCCTCCGGCAGCGCGAGCGCGCGGAAGAGCTCGACTGCCTTCTTCTCGGCCTCGGCGCGCGGCATCAGCTCATGGATCGCGGCGATCTCGATCACCTGATCCATGATCCGCTTGGAGGGGTTGAAGGCCGCCGCCGCCGATTGCGGCACGTAGGAGACCTCGGTACCGCGCACCTTTGCGCGGGCGCGCTCGGACATGGCGGTGATCTCGGACTGGTCCAGGCGGATCGTCCCGCCCTCAATGCGGCAGCCGGTGCGCGTGTGCCCCATCAGCGAGAGCGCGATGGTGGTCTTGCCCGAACCGCTCTCGCCGATCAGTGCGACGATCTCGCCGGGGGCGATGTCGAAACTGACGCCCTTGATGATTTCGACTTTGCGGCCGGCATCTGTGGTCGCGCCGATGCGCAGGTCTTCGACGGAAACGAGGGGGTTGGACATCATTCGCTCCTGTCGCGGATCTTGGTGGGCAGGTTGTCGATGAACATGTTCACCGAGATGGTCAGCGAGGCGATGGCCACCGAGGGGAAGATCACCGCCGGGGCGCCGAGGCTCAGCCCCTCGATGTTCTCGCGCACCAGCGCGCCCCAGTCGGCATTGGGCGGCTGCACCCCGAGGCCGAGGAACGACAGGCCCGAGAGCACCAGCACGATGAACACGAAGCGCAGGCCCAGATCGGCCAGCACCGGGCCGAGGATATTGGGGAAAATCTCGCGCAGGATCAGGTAGGGCGTGCTCTCGCCGCGGGCGCGGGCGACGGTGACGAAATCCATCGTGTTGACGTTGACCGCCAGCGCCCGTGCGAAACGGTAGGAGCCGGGCATGTAGATCGCTGTCAGGGTGAGGATCAGCACCGGGATCGACGAGCCCACGGCAGCCACGACGACGAGACCGAAGAGCAGTGAAGGGATGCCGTTGAACGCGTCCAGAAGCCGCGACAGGATCATGTCGAACCAGCCGCCCGCGACCGCCGCCACCATGCCGAGGATCACCCCTAGTGTGCAGGCCAGCGTCACCGCTGCGAGGGCGATGCCGACGGTGTAGCGCGCGCCCATTAAGATGCGCGAGAAGATGTCGCGCCCAAGGTAGTCGGTGCCCATCCAGAAGTCTTTGGTCACCGGGCCGAAGTAGTCCCAGTCGACGATCTCGCCCGGCGGGTGCGGCGCCAGCCAAGGGCCGATCAGCGCGACGAGCGCCCAGAACAGAATGATCGCGAGACCGATGCGGCCGACCCAGTTGAAGCTCCAGCTTGGGCCCTTGGGTTTCGGTGCTTCCTTGGCGGTGGTGGTGGGATAGTCAGCCATCATCGACGCAGCCTCGGGTTGGAAAGGATTGCAAGCATGTCCGCCAGGGTGATCAGCGACAGGTAGCTGACGCAGAAGATCATCGCGCAGGACTGGATCAGCGGCAGGTCGCGGGTGCTGACCGCATCGACCATCAGCTTGGCGACACCGGGGTAGTTGAAAATTGTCTCGACGATGATCACCCCGCCGACGAGGTAGCTCAGTGACAGCGCCACCGCGTTGGCGATGGGTCCCAGCGCATTGGGCAGCGCGTGGCCCAGAACCATGCGCTTGCGCGAGGCACCCTTCAGGAGCGCCATCTCGACGTAGGGGGTGTTGATCGTCTCGATCACTGCGGCGCGGGTCATGCGGATCATCTGCGCCGAGACCACGAACGACAGCGTAATCACCGGCATGGCGTAGGCCTTGAGCATGGCGGAAAGCGAGCTGACGTCGGCGCCGTAGCTCAGCGCTGGCAGCCAGCCAAGCCAGACCGCAAAGATCAGCACCGCCAGCGTCGCCACCATGAACTCGGGCACCGAGATCACCGAGATGGTCAGCATCGACACGATGCGATCGAACAGCGAGCCACGCCACATGGCGGCGCCAATCCCCAGCGACAGCGCGATCGGCACCGAAACCAGCGTCGTTACCCCGGCGAGCTTCAGCGAATTCACCAGCCGGCCCGAGATCAGCTCCGCTACTTCCATGTTGTTCACGTAGGACGTCCCCAGATCGCCCCCTGCCAATCCTAAGAGCCATCCGACGAAGCGGCTGAGCGCCGGCTCGTTCAGGCCCATCGCCTCGCGCAGCCCGGCGACGGCCTCGGGGGTGGCGGCCTGCCCGAGCAGGATTTCGGCGACGTCACCGGGCAGCAGTTCGGTGGCGAAGAAGACGGCGAAGGAGACGATGACCAGCGTCAGCAGGGCGATGCCAAGCCGCTGTATCACCAGGAACCATGGCTGAAGCGATTGGGGCAAGTGGGGCACCTCTTTCGGCCGGGGGTGTCGGAAAAGTCGAAGACCGGGCCCGCGTCTGGCGCGGGCCCGGAGTGTGCGTGAAGATCAGGCGTTGAGCCAGACGTATTCGGCGAAGGCATAGCCCATCATGCCACCCAGCGGGTTGGCCTTGAGACCGCCCAGCTTGCTCGACACGGCGTCGACGTTGGAGATGTAGGCGGGGATGATGGTGCCAGCTTCGTTGGCGATCATCTCCTGCATGTCCCAGTAGATCGAGGTCCGCTTCTCCTCGTCGAGGGCACCGCGCGCCTCGACCATCATGCTGTCGAACTTCTCGGACTTGAACTGGCTCTCGTTCCACGGTGCGTCCGAGGCGTAGAGCAGCGAGAAGAGGATGTCCGGCGTCGGGCGCGGGTTGATGTTGCCGAAGTGGACCGGCGCCTTCAGCCAGTAGTTCGACCAGTAGCCGTCGGAGGGCACGCGGTCGACCTTGAGGTTCATGCCGATCTCGCTGCCCGCCTGCTGCACCACGGTCGCCATATCGACCGACGAGGAGGCGGCGTCGGAGGCGACCATCGGGATCTCGGTGCCCAGCAGACCGGCCTTCTCGAAATGGTACTTGGCTTTTTCCGGATCGAAGGCGCGCGGCGCGAGGTTCGGGTTGTGGTAGCGGTTTGCCGCCGACACGGGCTGGTCGTTGCCGATCTCGGCAAAGCCGCGCAGCACCGACTTCTGGATCATCTCGCGGTTCACCAGGTACTTCATGCCCTCGACGAAATCGGCCTTGGCACCGGGCTCGAGGTCGAGGCGGATGTTGAGGTTGGTGTAGTTGCCCGCGGTGGTCACCGAGGTCACAACCGAGTCCTGCCCCTCGAGCATCCGCATCGAGCGCGGGTTCACCGATGCCGCGAGTTGGATATCACCCGACAGCAGTGCGTTGACGCGGGCGTTGTTGTCGGGGATCGCGAAGAACTCGAAGCTGTCGAGATACGGGCCCTCGGCCTTGAAGTAGTTCGGGTTCTTCACCGCGACCGAGCGCACGCCGGGCTCGAAGGCTTCGCAGATGAAGGCGCCGGTGCCGTTGGCCTTGGAGAAATCCGTAGTCCCATCGGCGATAATCATGAAGTGGTGCAGCGCGAGGATGGTCGGCAGGTCGGCGTTGGGCGCGGCCAGCACGATCTTCACGGTCAGGTCGTCGACCTTGGAGATCTCGGTCATCTGCTTGGCGATCGAGTTCACCTTGGAGCCGACGGCCTCGTCGAGGTGGCGCTTGAGCGAGTAGACCACGTCATCGGCCGAGAGCGTCTTGCCGTCGTGGAAGGTCACGCCCGACTTCAGCTTCACTTCCCAGGTCTGCGCGTCGTCCGAGGCAACGCTGTCGGCCAGCTCCATCTGCACCTGCCCGGCTTCGTCGAGGAAGGTCAGGCGGTTGTAGAAGGCGCAGCAGCGCACATAGTCGGTCGAGAGCGAGGCCTTCGCCGGGTCCAGCGTATCAGCGGTCGACGACGACCAGCCCGCGGCCTTGAGCGTGCCGCCCGTGACCGGCGTCGCGGCGACAGCCGCACCGGCGCGCATCAGCAGCGAGCCACCGGCGGCGGCGGCAACGCCCGAAGACATCAGCATCTTCAGCAGCTCGCGGCGCGAGGCACCGCGGCGGATCATGTTCTCGACCATCGCGTCGTCGCGGCCGGTCCAGTTCGTCGGGGTCTTGGTCATGTCGTGCTTCCCTGTTGTGATGGTTGTGCTGGCCCGGGCGGTCTTCATGCCGCCTCGGGCCGGGTTATGTCACGCGCCAAAGGCGTCTTCTGCCGCGAGGGCCAGTTCGATCAGCGCGTGGAAATGGTAGTCGGGCTCGGTGAATTCCTTCGGCTCGATGGTCCCGCCATAGCCGTTCTGCGCGTGGCGCCGCTGGATCCAGGCGTTGGTCATGCCCAGCTCGCGCGAGATGCCGATATCGTGGTACTGGCTCTGCGCGGTGTGCAGGATGTCGTCCTTGGAGCCGCCGTCCTTGGCCACATAGTCGAACACCTGCTGGAAATACTCGGGGTTCGGCTTCTCGCAGCCGGTGTCGTCGGTGGTGAAACCGGCCCAGAACGGCTGACCCAGCTTTTCGGCATATTTCTCGAAGGCCCAGCGGCGGGCGTTGGTCATCGCGATCAGCTTGTAGCGGGCCTTGAGCTTGGCCATCGCCTCGGCGCTGTCGGGGAAGGGTTGCGCCTCGCCCACCGTGTCGATCATCAGCTGGCGGTAGTCTTCGGTGTCGGGCAGACCGAAGGCGGCGGCGATGCGCGAATAGCAGCGGCCCAGATCGTCGGGGAAGAGGCCCGCGCCCGGCTCGTAGCGCGCGTCGCGGTATACCGAGAGCGCCGCCTCGCCGTCCACGTCCACGCCTTCCTTGGCGGCGATGGTCGCAAGGCCTTCCTTAATAGCCCCCTCGAAGTCGATCAGCGTGCCGACCACGTCGAAGGTGACGTAGCTGAAGGCGGTGAGGGGTTTCACGGCAGTGGTCGTTGCCATCTCGGCAGTCCTTTCTTGGGTGCGACGGCGCGGGAGATGCGCCGTGATCCGTGCCGGGACGCGGGCCTGTCGCAGCATCTTCTGCTGAGCCTGCGGTTTTGGGCCTCGCTCTCCGATTTCCGTCGGTTTTCCCCAGTTTCGTGGGAGAATCGTGCGTAGTACCGGCTGGCGTCGCGTCCCTGTTGCATTGAGCTTCCCCTGAAACGGTGTTTCGGAAACTCCGAAAGCAGTGCGGGGGGCGGCATATTCTTCTGTATTCCTGCGGCACGCGGCATTTCCCTCCGCACCCCGCAGAGGCGGCTCAGTAGCCCCGTGTCTGATCCACGAGACCGGGGATTTCCGTGCCCTCGCGGGACGCGCGGACCACGGCGAGCGCGTGCTGCGCGCCCTCGCGCGCATCAGTGCTGGCGGCCACATGCGGGGTGATGACGATGCGCGGATCGTCCCAGGCCCAATGGTCTTCGGGCAGCGGCTCGGGGTCGGTGACGTCGAGCATCGCAGACGCAAGCTGGCCCGCGTCGAGCGCCTCTTTCAGAGCCGCCATATCGAGCTGCGCGCCGCGCCCCGCGTGGACCAGCTTCGCGCCCTGGGGCAGCTTCGCGAAAAAGCTCGCGTCCATCAGGCCGCGCGTCTCGGCGGTAAGCGGCAGCAGGCAGATGAGAATCTCGCTGCGGGCAAGGAAGTCCTCCATGCCAGTCGCGCCAAAGACCTCGACCCCGGCCACGGCGCGGCCAGAGCGCGACCAGCCCGCCACGTCAAAGCCCATGCCGCGCAGGGTTTCAGCGGCCAGTTGCCCGATCCGCCCCATGCCCATGATCCCGACCCGCGTGCCCCGCGCCAGCGGCACCGGGCGGTTCTGCCAGCGGCCTTCGCGCTGCTGACCCAGATAGATCGGCATCTCGCGGTGCAGCATCAGCGTTGCCATCACCACCCAGTCGCGCACCATCTCCTCGATCCCCGGCGCCAGCGTGCGGGCAAGCTGCACGCCCTCGGGCATCGGGGGCATGTGATCGACCCCCGCGCCGGTCGAGATCACCACCTGCAGGTTCGGGTAGCGCCGCAGATCCTGCGGCGGCACCCAGCACACCAGATGGGTGATCGCGGCGGGGTCGGTCACCGCCGCCTCGCCCACGATCATCTCGACCCCCGCCGCCTCGAACAGCGGCTGCCAGACCGCGGCGCGCTCGGGCATGGAGAGAAAGAGCAGCGCCATCAGGCGAGAACCGCGCGGATTTCCGGGTCTTCCAGCGTCAGGTCGAGCACGGTGCGGGTACGCTCGACGATGGCGTCGATCTCGGCCTCGGTGCAGCAGAGCGGCGGCGCGTAGCCAAAGATGCCCTGCGCGAAGCTGCGCACGATAAGCCCTTGTTCCCATGCCCGATCAAAGAGACGGGTGGCGGGCTGCACGGCGGCGGGCAGCGGCGTTTTCTTTTCCTTGTCGGTGACCAACTCGACGGCCGCCAGCATGCCGCGCCCGCGCACATCGCCGACCAGCGGGTGATCGCGCAGCGTCTCGAGCCCCGCCATCAGGCGTGCCCCGGCCTTGCGGCCATTCTCCAGCAGCCCGCCTTCGTAGAGACGCAGCACCTCCAGCGCGACGGCGGCAGAGACCGGATGCGCCGAGTAGGTAAAGCCGTGACCCACCGCCTTGGCCCCCGCGCCCTCGGCGATGGTCTCATAGACATGATCGCGCATGAAGACGGCGCCCATCGGCACATAGCCCGAGGTGAGGCCCTTGGCGGTGGTCATGAGGTCGGGCACGATGCTTTCCTCTTCGCTGGCGAACAGCGGACCGGTACGGCCAAAGCCAGTGATCACCTCGTCCGCGACAAACAGGATGTCCATCTCGGCGCAGGCGTCGCGCATCGCCTTGATCCAGCCCTTCGGCGGCACCAGCACCCCGCCCGAGCCCTGGATGGGCTCGACGTAGAAGGCGGCGACCTTGTCTTCACCGATGGCGGCAACCTTGGCCTTCAGCTCGGCGACGGAGGCGTCGATGATCTCCTGCTCGGTCTTAAGCGGGTTGCGGTAGATGTAATGCGACGAGATCTTGTGCTGCCACTGGTAGGGCACGCCAAAGCCCTCGTGGAAGCCGGGCAGCGCGGTGAGGCCAGCGCCCATGGTGGTGGAGCCGTGGTAGCCCTGTTCGACCGAGATGAACTGGTCGCGCTGCGGCTGGCCCTTCGCGTGCCAGTAGTAGCGGATGAAGCGGATCGTGCTGTCCACCGCGTCCGAGCCGCCGAGGCTGAAGTAGATGTGGTTGAGATCGCCCGGGCTGCGCTCGGCCAGTTCGGCGGCAAGGCGAATCGGCGCCTCGGCACCCAGATCGAAATAGCCGGTGGCATAGGGCAGCTTGCGCATCTGATCAGCGGCGGCCTCGACGACGCTCTCGTGGCCGTAGCCAGCGTTGACGCACCACAGGCCCGCGAAACCGTCGATCAGCTCGCGACCCTCGGCGTCGGTGACGGTGGCGCCGGATGCCGACCGCAGCACGCGCACGCCGCGCGCCTCATGGCCTCGGAAGGACGAGACGGGATGGACAAGGTGCTGGCGGTCCAGCTCGACAAGGGAATTGGTCAGCATTTTGATCTCCGGAAGGTCAGCCCAAAGCCTGCGAGGTGAGGGCGTAGGTTGTATATTCGCTGTCGGTGGCGGCGCGGGCCGCCTTCTTCATCGCTGTGCCACCGCCCGCATGGCCGAGGCCGAGGCTCTCGGCATGGGGCGCCAGCGCGGCATCGGTGAGATCCACGCGCAGGAATTCTCCTGCGCAGCGCGTCGCCCCAGCCGCCAGAAGCGCGCGCGCGGTCTCGGCATCCTGCGCCACCACCGGGCCCAGCACCTTGCCGCGTCCAAACTCGCGCAAGAGGGCAAAGCCGCGCTCGGCACGCAGCAGCTCGCCGCGTTCGGCGATGGTGGCCAGCAGGCCTGCCCGGTCAAGGCCGCTGGCGGCGCGATCCATAGCGGCCAACGCGGTCGCATCGACCTTGGCCGCCACCTGAACCGGCAGCTCGGGCGCGGTGGCCTTGGCGATGCCCTGATGCTGGAAGATCTCGCCCGTCGCTTCGAAGCCCAGCTTCTCGTAAAGCGGCAGCCCGTCGGCGGTGGCGGTTAGGCGCAATTCGCGGGTACCACCGATCTCGAGCACCGCCTGCATGAGCTTGCGACCGAGACCCCTGCCCCGCATCCGCGCATCGACGATGATCATGTTAATCGCCGCCACTTCTCCGAAAAGCGAGCAGAGCGCGGTGCCCACCACCTCGCCCCCCTGCACTGCCACGACACCCTTCGAGACCGAGAGCGTCAGATCCCAGTCCACCGCACGGTGCGGCCAGCCGGCCTCGCGCGAGAGGCGCAGGGCACCGGTCAGGTGGTCGGGCGAAAACGGGGCGAGGATGATCTCGGGCGCATCGGCCGCGAGTGGGAAGGCAGCGGTCATCGGGTGTCTCTGTGTCTTGTCGTGTCGGGCTCAGGCTAGTGTACGACAGGCGGCAGGTTCGGCCTGATCCGCTGCGCGCACAGCAGTTTTCCCCGCGGCGACCTCCGGCCGCCGCAGGATATGCCGCGCTCAGCAGAGGCTCCGGCCGAACGACAGGACCATCTCGGTTGCGCCCGCCAGTTCGGCCTCGGTCAGGTATTCCTCGGGCTTGTGCGCCCGCGCTATGTCACCCGGACCACAGACGATCGAGGGAACGCCCGCCTGCTGGAAAAGCCCCGCTTCGGTTCCGTAGGACACGGCCTGCAGCGGCGCATGACCCGAGATCTCGGAGGCGAGGGCCGCAAGCGGATGGTCCGCGTCGAGCGCCAGCGCCGGATAGTCAGACAGCCATTCGGCGTCGATTCCCCCCGGAACCTCCAGCAGTGGCGCGAGCACCTGCCGCGGATCGACGCCGGGGATGGCGCGCGCCTCTATGCAGGCCTCGGCCCGGTCCGGGATGATGTTGAGCGCCTGCCCGCCCGACACGGTGCCGATCTGCACCGTCGAATGGGAGGGTGCGAAGCGTGCGTCCTGCGGGCCCGACTTCAGGCTCTCGGCCAGCACGACAGCGGCAGAAAGCGCCGGCGCGAGCGCATGGATAGCATTGTTGCCCAGGTCGGGCCGCGACGAATGTCCCGAAACGCCCGTCGCCACCAGCCGCAGCGCGGCCTTGCCCTTGTGCGCGAGCACCGGCACCAGCCCCGAGGGTTCGCCGACGATGCAACCGAGCGGTGCGGCGCAAAGCTCCGGCAGTTTCGCCAGCAGGTGCCGCACGCCGCGGCAGCCCGCCTCCTCGTCGTAGGAAAGCGCGATGTGGACCGGCGCCTTCAGCGGCATCGCAGCAAGCTCCGGCACCGCAGCGAGCACGGCAGCATCGAACCCTTTCATGTCGCAGGCGCCGCGGCCGATAAGCCGCGCGCCATCCCGCCGCAGCACGAAGGGATCGCCCAGCCAGCCCGGCTCCTGCGCCGGCACCACGTCAACATGACCCGACAGGATGTAGCCGGGCACCGACGGATCGCCGATCGTGGCAAAGAGGTTCTCGCGGTCGCCCTCGGGGCCAACCAAGCGGGTGACCCGCGCGCCGTGCCCCGAAAGATAGTGCGCGACGTAATCCATCAGCGCCGTGTTCGAGGTGCCGACGACACTGGGAAAGGCGACGAGCCTTTCGAGGATCTCCGCTGCCCGCATCAGGAGGCGATCACGAAGATCTTGCGCACCGTCTCGAGCGTGTTCCAGGTGCCGGTGAAGCCAGGCTTCATGATGAAGCTGTCGCCGGGGCCGAAAACATGGCTCTCGCCGCCATCCTCGGCGATCTCGCAGCGCCCCGAGAGGATGTGGCAGAACTCGAACGTCTCACCCTTGATCGAGATGGTCTTGCCTTCGGTGGCCTCCCAGACGCCGGTGCGGATCTTGCCCCAGTGGGCGGCTTCAGCCAGCGCGGTGTCAAGCTCCCATGTCTTGTAGGCGGGCGCGCCCTCGATCAGGCGGTCGGGTGCGGCGGTGCCCTCCTTAGGGGCAAAAGTGGGAGCGGTTTCAACAGGTACGAGCAGGGCCATGGGAGTCTCCGGTAGTGGTCTCAAGTGCATTGGAAACAGAATGCCGCGCCGCGCCGCGCGCCAGTCACCGAAAGCGCGCGCGGCGCGGCAGTCCGTGCCGCGACCTGCGCGACAAACGCAATTTCCTGCGCTGAGAGCGCGAAACGCGGCAGGCGCTGTCGTGGCGGGCGGGTCAAGATGCCGGTATCACGCACCCCGGAGACTGACATGACCTTCCGCCCCAAATTCATCACCTTCGATTGTCACGGCACGATGATCTATTTCGACATGGCCGGCGCAGCGCGCGACTTCTACGGCGAGCAGCTTGGGGCCGAGAAGATCGAAGTCTTCATCCGCGACTTCTCTGCCTACCGGCTCGACGAGGTGCTGGGCGCGTGGAAGCCCTATGCCGAGGTGGTGCACAACGCTCTGGAGCGCACCTGCAAGCGCAACGGCGTCTCCTTTGACCCCGAGATCGCGGCGAAGATTTATGATCGCGTGCCGACCTGGGGCCCGAACCCCGACGTCCCCGCCGGTCTTGCCAAGATCGCCCCGCACATCCCGCTGGTGGCGCTCACCAACTCGATGAACAGCCAGATCCCGCACAATATCGCCAAGCTCGGCGCGCCGATCGCGCATGTGTTTACCGCCGAGAGCGCGCAGGCCTACAAACCGCAGATGCGCGCCTTCGAATACATGTTCGACGAACTGGGCTGCGGGCCGGAAGACGTGCTGCACGTCTCCTCCTCCTTCCGCTACGACCTGATGACCGCGCATGATCTGGGGATCAAACAAAAGGTTTGGGTCAACCGCGGCCACGAACCGGCGAACCCTTTCTACGGCTATACCGAGATCAAGGACATCTCCGGGCTTCCCGGCGTCGTCGGCCTGTAATCACCGCTGAAACGAAAGCACCGCGATGCAATATCAGTCCTACTGGCACGCCACCTCGACCCCCTTTGCCTCGGCCCAGCCGGGTCCGGTCGAGGGCAAGGTCGACGTGGTCGTCATCGGGGCCGGGTTCACCGGCCTCAACGCCGCCCGCAAGCTGGCCCGCGAGGGTGTGAGCGTTGCGGTGCTCGAAGCCTGTCACGTCGGCTTCGGCGGCTCAGGCCGCAACGGCGGCCATCTCAACAACGGCATGGCGCATGGCTACGGCGAGGCCAAGGCGCATCTTGGCGAAGAGCGCGCCAAAACGCTCTGGCAGGCCTACGACCGGTCGATCGACATGATCGAAGACGTGATCGCGGAGGAAGGCATCGCCTGCGACTTCCGCCGCTGCGGCAAGCTCAAGCTCGCCTCCAAGGTCAGCCATGTCGCGGGGCTGCGTTCCAATTTCGAAACGATCCACCGCGAGGTGGACGCCGATACCCGCTTCCTGGAAAAGCACGAGTTGGCGGATGAGGTCGGCTCGGAGCAGTTCCACGGCGGAATGCTCTACGGCAAGTCGGCGATGATGCACATGGGCCGCTACGTGACCGGGCTGGCGGATGCCGCCCACCGCCATGGTGCCAAGATCTGGGAAGACGCCCCGGTCACCGGGCGCAGACGCGAGGGCAGCGGCTGGCTGATCGAGACCCCGAAGGGGTCGATCCGCGCCGAGCGGGTGATCGCCGCGACCAACGCCTATTCGAACAGTGTCGAGAAGGCCCCGCTGGGGTTCTTCAAGAAGCGGATCATCTCGGTCGGCTCCTTCATTGTGGCCACCCGCCCGCTCAGCGATGCCGAGATCGCTGCAACGCTGCCGGGCAACCGCACCTATGTCACCTCGATGAACATCGGCAACTACTTCCGCCTGTCGCCGGACAAGCGAATGATCTTCGGCGGGCGGGCGCGGTTCTCGGCGACCTCTGACCAGAGCTCGGACGCCAAGTCCGGCAAAGTGCTGCGCGCGGCGCTCTCGCAGATATTCCCGCAGTTGGCCAAGGTCGAGCTGGACTATTGCTGGGGCGGCATGGTCGGCATGACCAAGGACCGCTTCCCGCGCACCGGAGAGGCCGACGGCATGCTCTACGGCATGGGCTACTCGGGCCACGGCGCGCAGATCTCGACGCTGATGGGGCAGGTTCTTGCGGATATGGCCATGGGCCGGACCGACACCAACCCGCTGCAGGGGCTCGACTGGCCCAAGGTGCCGCTGCATTCGGGCAAACCGTGGTTCCTGCCGCTGGTGGGCATGTATTTCGGCCTGAAGGACCGGATTTCCTGAAACGCGAAGGGGGCGGATGGCCCCCTCCCTCATCCCAGTGACTGCATCGCCAGCCCGTAGGTCATCGGCCCGCTTTCCGCCCGGCGCAGGCGTCCATAGCGCATGTCGGTGACCGTGTCGTAGACGCCGAGCCCTGCGGCCGAGACGAAGGCCTCGAAACGCTCGCTTTCGATGATCGTGTCGAGACGCAGGAACACGCCCTCATTGGCCATGATGAACTCGGCGGCCAATTGCATCGCGACGCCGTCCTGCTCGGCAACAAGCGGGCCGATGACCCGGCCCTTGCCGAAGTTGCGGATCATCGCGTAGCCCTCGATCTCGCCACCACGCTCTGAGACGATGACCTCGGAGACCGCCAGCAGCGCGTCGAGGATCGCCGTGCGCGCAGCGCCGTAGGCATGCGCATCGAGCGCACGGATCGCCGCAAGGTCGCCTTGCTCCATCGGGCGCACCGACACGCCCTGCACCGGCTCGGGCGGACGGATCGACCTGGCGACGCCCTGGTGCTGGTAGACCAGTCTAACCGGTGTGAACCCCGCGCCTTCGTAGAGCCGGTACCCCTGCCGAGTCGCCGAAAGCCGCAGATCGCGCCCCGCCTGCTCGGTCATCACCCGCCGCAGCAGCCGCCCGCCAGTGCCCTGCGACTGCAGCCTCGGCGTGGTGACCATCATCCCCAGCATCGTGAAGTCATCGTCGCTCGGAAAGCCCATGACCGAGCTCAGCGGGCGCCCGATCTCGTCCAGCGCCAGATAGCCGGTGCCGAGCGACAGGACCAATTCGATGTCCGAGGCGCGATGCGGCCAGAAGACGCTGACCGTCAACTCGTGCAGCCGGTCGATCATTGAGGCATCCACCGGCTCGATCCGCGCCTTAAAGGTGTCGACCTGCATCCAGTCGCTTTCCACCTTCGGTGCCTCGCGACGCATGAAGGCGCGGTGGCGGGCCAGAGCCTCGGGCGGCATCAGTTCGGCGCTGCCGGGCGGCAGTGCGAGATCGGACTGGTCTTGGACGCTCATGCTCACTTCTTTCCGTTGCTGGCCGGCAGCCTGACAGGGTGGCTCACGGACGGACCGCTCATCCCGTTTATCTAACGGATCGCGTGAAAAGATCTGCCGTATCGCGCCCTCTGTCCGAAGTTTCTGCCGTTCTCGCGGCGCGGCGGCAACGCTCTCATGGACGAGATCTCAGCAGAGCGCGAGTCCCGGGGCGCGTGTCTCTCCGTTGACCCCGTCCTCGGCGCCTTCCGTAAGGCAACGATCAACCATAAGCTGCGGAATACCCTTGGAGCAGCACTCGACCCGCGCCTCGACCTCGAAAATATCGCCCAACAGCGAGGGCGTGATCACCTCGCCGGTCGCCCCGCAGGCCGCAAGGCCGCCCTGTGCGATCACCAGGCAGGCGTCGGTGAACCGCAGCGCGTGGCCGAGATCGTGCTGTGCGATCATCACCAGCAGCCCCTGCTCGCGCGCGAGGCTCCGCATCAGCGTCTGCAGCCCGATCTGCCGCGAGAGGTCCAGCGCCGAGGTCGGCTCGTCCATCAGCACGATCTGCGGGCGCTGCACCAGCGCCTGCGCCACGCTGACGATCTGCCGCTGCCCGCCGCTCAGATCACCCACAGAGCGTCCGCGCAGGGGCCCCATATCGAGCAGGGCGACCACTCGGTCGACCTCGGCGTGATCTTCGGTCGAGACCTGCAGCCGCCGCCCCTGCATCCGCGAGAGCAGCACCGCCTCGTAGACCGAGAGCGCCGGGCGCGTGCCATCGTCCTGCGGCATATAGGCGATAGGGCGCGGCGTCTCGGCGCCCTCGATCCGAACCTCGCCCGCACCTTTGAGCAGACCGAAGATGCGCTTGAACAGCGTAGATTTACCCGCCCCGTTCGGCCCCAGCAGCGAGACCACCTGCCCGCCGTTCAGCTTTGGGGTGGTAATGCCCGCGAGCACCTCACGGCCACCGTAGCAGGCCGACAGATCGCGCAGTTCGAGGCTTACCATGCGCTGCCCCTCCGGCTGAGGATGAGGTAAAGGAAGAAAGGAATGCCGACGATCGCCGTGACGATGCCGATGGGGATCACCGTTCCCGGGATAGCCATCTTCGACAGGACGGAGCCCACCGACAGGATCAGCGCCCCGGAAAGCGCCGCGCCGGGCAGCAGGAAGCGCTGATCCTCGCCCACCAGCATCCGCGCGATATGCGGGCCGACAAGACCAACGAAGCCGATGGTGCCAACAAAGGAGACCGAGATCGCCGCCAGCAGGCTGACGATCATCAGCACCTCCAGCCGCACCCTGCCCGGGCGCACGCCCATGCTCTCGGCCTTGGCGTCACCGAGCCGCATCGCGGTCAGTGCCCAGCCCCGCCGCGCCAGCAGCGGCAGCGAGAGCGCCAACGCGGCGCAGGCGATAACGAGCTTAGGCCAAGTGGCCTTGGTGAGGCTACCCATGGTCCAGAACACCACCGCGGCCACCGCCTGCTGGCTTGCGAAGAACTGGATCAGCGACATCAGCGCGTTGAAGATGAAGACCAGCGCGATGCCCAGCAGGATGATCGTCTCGCTGGTCACCCCGCGCCGCAGACTGAGCGCATAGATCGCCAGCGCCGTTAGCATCGCCATAAGGAAGGCATTGACCGGGATGATGTAATCAACGGCAAAGGGGAAAAGCGCCACCCCGAAGGCCAGCGCCAGCGCGGCGCCAAAGCCGGCCCCCGCCGAGATGCCCAGCGTGAAGGGGCTGGCGAGCGGATTATTGAGGATGCTCTGCATCTGCGTGCCGGCGATCGACAGGCTTGCCCCAACCACCAGCGCCATTAGGGCCACGGGCATACGGATGTCCCAGACGATGACCTTCATCCGCTCGTCCACGGTGCCCGGCATCACCAGCGTGCGGGCCACCTCGCTCAGCGAGTAGCTCGCAGGACCGAGCGCGAGATCGGCGCAGAAGGCCAGCAAGAGCGCCAGCCCAAGGCCCAGCAGGATCAGCTGCCTGCGAAGCACGAGGGCGCGATAGAAATCGCGCCCCGTGTTCGATCCGGTTGCAGATCCAATGTCAGTCATCGCTCAGCGACACCCAATAGCCGGGCTTGTAGTCCACCGGCAGGAACCGCGTGTGAAGCTCTTTCAAAGTCGCTTCGGGATCGAGATCGGCAAAGAGCTCGGGATGCAGCCAGGTGGCGATCTTCTGCACGGCGACGAAGTAGTACGGATTGTCGTAGAACTGGTGCCAGATGGCGTGAAACTGACCGGCCTCCACCGCATTGATCCCGGTCATCGCAGTGCGCTGGGTCAGCGCCTCCAGCTTGCCGCGCGCCACGTCCATGTCCGAGCCAGGCCCCATGCCGACCCAGTTGCCGCCGGGCACATAGGCGTCCCACTGGCCACCGGTAACGATGACCTGGTCGGGGTTAGCAGCGATGATCTGCTCGGGATTCAGCGTGCCGAAAGTCGAGGGCAGGATGTCTCCTGCGATATTGATGCCACCGGCGATTTCGACGTATTCGCCGAAGTTGCCGGGACCAAAGGTCATGCAGCAATCGTCCGAATAGCCGCCCGCGCGGTCGACGAAGACCTTGGGCCGGTCGAATTCGGCACCGGCAAGCGTGTCGGTCACCCGCGCCATCTGCGCCTCGACAAAGTCGATGTACTCTTCGGCCTGATCTTCCTTGCCGGTGACCTTGCCCATGATGCGCATGGATTCGACGCTGTGCGCCATCGGATCCTCGCGGAAGTCGACATAGGCAATCGAGATGCCCAGCTTGGCGAGTTTCTCGTCATAGCCCGCGTCCTCGGTCGCCGCCTTGGACTCGAGGTTCATCAGCACCAGTTCTGGTTTCAGCGCGGCGGCCTGTTCAACGTCAAAGGTGCCGTCCTTGAACCCGCCGAAGGTGGGCAGATCCTTCAGCTGCGGGAATTTCTCAGCGTAGATGTGGTAGCTGTCGGGATCCGCCTCCAGCAGGTCCTGACGCCAGCCGACGACCCGCTCGAAGGGATCCTCGCGGTCGAGAATGCCCAGCAGATACACTTGCCGCCCCTCGCCGAGGATGATCCGCTCGACCGGCGCGTCGACGGTCACCTCGCGTCCTGCGATGTCAGTGAAGGTCACAGGATCGGCCAGCGCGGCACCAGCGCAAAGCGTGGCGATCAGGGCCGCGGAACCGGCAAGGCGGTGCATCATAAGATCTCCAATCAGCAATAGGGACTTTGCGCCCGCCTAATATTTTCGACTATATCAGTCAACAAATATTGCTGACAGGAATACTCAGCTTTACGCTTGGAACGGCGGCGCGCCCGAATGTACTTATCTCTACTTCAATGTCGTGGTCGCGCTTGGATCTCCCCCTAGGTTCCAGACTCATTGCTCTTCAAGCCAGAAGATGATGGTTGCGGCGAGTGCAATGGCTGAGAGGAAGACCTTCGGGCATCGGTCGTAGCGGGTTGCGACGCGGCGCCAGTCCTTGAGCCTGCCGAACATGATCTCGATGCGGCTGCGTCGCTTGTCGCGGCAGCGATTGTATCAAACCGTGGTTCTTTCGACCCCTCCCGTCGGAATGCAAGCCCTCAATCCCTTGTCTTTCAGCTCTTCTCCGAACCAGTTTGCATCATAGCCACGGTCGCCAAGGAGCCATCGTGCCTTTGGCAAGCTGCTCAGCAGCGCCCTTGCGCCGGCGTAGCCGCTGATCTGGCCCGCGATCATGAAAAG
The DNA here is from genome assembly GCF_001687105.1 of Salipiger sp. CCB-MM3. Lineage (NCBI taxonomy): Bacteria > Pseudomonadati > Pseudomonadota > Alphaproteobacteria > Rhodobacterales > Roseobacteraceae > Salipiger > Salipiger sp. CCB-MM3. The sequence continues at coordinate 100,425 of NZ_CP014600.1, read as the reverse complement.
CCGTTACTCGACATCGGCGATGGCGTGCAGCTGGGTGCTCATGCCATCCTTGGTGCGTCCGATCAGTCGACCGCGCCCCTTCATAACCCGCAGGCTCGACGCCGTGCGGTGGGCATTAAGATAGTTGGCGTCCGTCATGATCGTCGTCGTTTCGGAGGCCTCCGCTGCCAGCCCCTCGAACATTCGAGCGAACGCACCCCTCTTGCTCCACCGCTTCCAGCGGTTGTAGAGCGCCTTTTGGGGACCATAAGCTGCCGACGCGTCGCGCCGCCGTAAGCCATTGCGGTTGATTAAGATAATTCCAATCATGACGCGCCGCACATCGACGCATGGCCTGCCGCCGATCTTCGGAAAGAAGGGCCGCAGGCCTCCATCTGCACTTCTGTGAGCCAGAAAGGCTGCTCATGTTAATCGTCTCCTTGCGGAGGCTGGATCAGGATGACTGCCTGAAACCAATAAGTCTGAGCCTATACTTTGACCTCGACGCGCCACTAGTCCAGTATGCGCCCACACTCGCGTCGAATAATACCAGTGCAAGGCCACATGAACATGGACGTTCTCACCCGGCATATCGCAGAGCATTATCGAGAGGATAATGCCTCCGAACCGCGCCACGCGGCGCTCGGCCGTGCCATCACCGCGTCGATCGAGAGCGGTGAGATCGAAGCAGGCAAGAGCCTGCCCAGCGAACGCGCGCTCAGCACCGGGCTCGGCCTGTCGAGGGTCACCGTACGCCGTGCGATTGGCGATCTTGTCGACCGCGGCCTGCTACAACGTCGCCATGGCGCACGCACCACCGTCGCGCCACGGGTCGAAAAGCAGCTCTCGGCGCTCTCAAGCTTCAGCGAAGACATCCGTTCGCGCGATATGGAGCCCGGAGTGCGCTGGATTGAAAAGGAAATCACCCGGGCCTCTCCGGCCGAGGCAATGGCGCTGGGGTTGGCCCCCGAGGAAAAGGTCGTACGGCTGCGTCGCATCCGCCTCGCCGATAACCGCCCCATTGCCATCGAACATTGCGCCATCCCGCAGGCGCTTCTGCCCTCCGCCGACTTCGAGGGCAACAGCCTCTACTCCGAGCTTCAACGCCGCGGCTTGCGCCCTGTGCGTGGCACGCAACGCATTCGCGCTGGCCTGATGACCGCGGAGGAAGCCGAGATGCTCAAGGCGCGTCCCGGCGCGGCGCTGCTGATCATCGAGCGCCGATGCCTGCTCGAGACCGGTCAGGCGATCGAATTCACCCAGACGCGCTATCACGCGGAATACTACGACTTCGTGACCGGCATCGGCGGCTGACCCAGAAACACCGCGGCTGACACAGTACCAAAAATAAAACCACTTGCGTACCAGTTGATGTGGTGGTTTCCTGCTCCTCGAACCACGAGTCGAGAGGCCCCATGCTGGAAACCCTGCGCAACCGCTTGATCGCGTCCTGCCAACCCGTCGACGACGGCCCGATGGACAGGCCCGAGATCGTCGCCGCAATGGCGCAGGCTGCCGTGAATGGCGGTGCCGCTGCGCTGCGGATCGAGGGGATCGACAACCTGCGCGCCGCGCGCAGAGCGACCGACGCGCCGATCATCGGCATCGTCAAGCGCGACCTTGATGCCTCGCCGGTGCGGATCACCCCGCTTGTCGCTGATGTCGAAGCTCTGATCGAAGCAGGCGCGGATATCGTCGCGGTGGATGCGACCACACGGCCCCGCCCGGCCCCGCTTGAAACGCTGCTGGCGGTAATCAAGGACGGGGGCAAACTGGCGATGGCCGACTGTTCCAGCATCGAAGATGCCCGGCGTGCCAAGGCGATGGGCTTTGATCTGCTGGGCTCTACGCTGTCCGGATATCTCGGCGGGCCGGTGCCCGAAGCTCCGGACTTTGATCTGCTGCGCGAGATGCGGGCCCTTGGCGGGTTCATCGTCGCCGAGGGTCGCTACAACAGCCCGGCGCTCGCCGCAGACGCCATGCGGGCTGGCGCCGACTGCGTGACCGTCGGGTCCGCGCTGACCCGCCTCGAACATGTGACCGGCTGGTTCAGCGCGGCGATCGAACGCGCAGGCGCCGGGGCCGCCGCATGAGCCTGCTTGCTCTCGATATCGGTGGCACCAAGCTGATGGCGGCGCTCGTCGAAGGCGGCAATGTCCTTGAGGCCCGGCGCATCGCCACCGACCGCGCCGGCGGACCGACAGCCTGGCTCGATGCCGCGTACGAACTGTGTGGCGACTGGATCGGGCGCTTTGATCGCATGGGCATCGCGGTCACCGGACTGGTCGACAAGCAGGGCCGCTGGTCTGCGCTCAATCGTGCGACGCTGGACATTCCGCCCGGCACGCCGCTTACCAAGATGGCGCAGGCGCGCTTCGGTGTTCCAGCGCAGGCGCTGAACGATGCGCAGGCGGCCGCATGGGCCGAGCACCGTTTCGGCGCCGGGGTCGGGCATGATCTGGTCTTTCTCACCATCTCCACCGGCATCGGTGGCGGCGCGGTCTTTGGCGGGCGCCTGCTGAGCGGACGCTCGGGGCTGGCCGGACACTTCGGGCAGACCCGCGGCGGCGCGGACAGCCGGCTGGAAAGCCGGGTTGCCGGACGCTGGCTTGCCGAGGCCGCCGCCAAGACGGGCCATGCCTCCGACGCCAGCGCTGTGTTCGAGGCCGCGCGCCGTGGCGAGGACTGGGCGGGCAGCCTGCGCCGCGAGTGTCTGACGCAAGTCGCCGCGCTCTGCCGCGACATCCAGCTGACCTTCGATCCGGACCTCATCGTGATCGGCGGCGGCATCGGCCTTTCCGAGGGCTTCCTGCCGGACCTCTGCGCGCATCTCGCGGAGCTGGCACCGGTACTGCGCCCTGAACTGGTGGCCGCTCGGCTCGGCGCCGAGGCAGGCGTGATCGGAGCCGCCGACATCGCGGCGCAAACCGGACCAACGATCTGAATTAAAAAAGAAATCAAATACCAACAGGAGATCACAAATGAAATATACCGCCCCGATCCTAACCGCCGGCCTAGCGCTCTCCGCCGCCGCCGCGCAGGCCGAAGTCACCGTCCTTGGCTGGCCCGGTGGTCCCGAGGAACAGGCATTGCGCAGCGTCGTCGAGACCTACAACGCGCTGCCGGATGTGGCCGAGGAAGACAAGGTTGAGTTGCTGTTCTTCAGCCGCGACGGCTTTTTCGACAAGCTGCAGTCCGATCTCGCCGCAGGCACCGACGCCTTCGACGTGAACCTGCTGGCAACCTACTCCATCGGTCGCTACGCGCCCTATATGGAGCCGATCGAGCTTGCCGATGATGCCGCCGAGACCTTCGGCGACAGCGTTCTGGGCACGATGCAGTATGAGGGCAAGCAATACGGCGTGCCCACCGACCTGTCGCTGCACTTCCTTTATTACCGCGAAGACCTGATCGACGCGCTGATGTCCGATGCGGACGCCAAAGCCAAATACGCCGAGATTTCCGAGGAATACCTCGGCGAGGCGCTCGAGCCCAAGATGCCCGACGACTGGACATGGGAAGATTTCGCAGCCACCGCGCTCTACTTCTCGCGGGCGGTGAACTCGGACAGCCCGGTGCGCTACGGCACGGTGCTGCAGATGAAAAACCTGCTGTTCAACATGATGGTCTTCCAATCCCTGCCGCGCGCCTATGGCGCCGACTGGATGGATGCCGACGGCACCGTCACCGTCGACAGCGAGGCGTATCGGACCGGCCTCGAGATGTACAAGATGCTCTACGACGCTGGCGCCACGCCGACGGACTCGCTGTCCTACGAGTTCCCCGAAGCCAATGCCGCCTTCACGTCCGGGCAGGTGGCGATGATGCTGCAGTGGAACGGCGCGGCGGGTGAGCTGACCGACCCCGAAAGCGCGCCGGCCACCGCCGAGACGACCAAAACCGTTGCTCCGCCGACCGGACCCGAAGGCCGCTTCACCCACATTCACGGCCTCGGGCTGGGGCTCAACGCCAACGCGCAGAACCCCGAAGGCGCCAAGGCCTTCCTCGCGTGGCTGTCGTCGCAGGAGGCCGCTGTCGACTACGCCAAGGCAGGCGGTGCGCCGGGCCTTGCCGGTGCGGCGATCGACGCCGTGGCCGACGAACGTCCCGACCTCGTGCCGCTGGGTGAGTTCGCCTCGAACTACGGCTACGTGATGAACGGCGCGACCTCGGCCAACGCGCTGTCGATCTACGCGCTGCAGGCGGAGAAATTCACCGGCTACTGGGGCGGCACGCTGTCGCTCGACGAGGCGCTCGAACAGACCGCCACCGGTATGGAAGATCTGCTCTCCGAGTAAACCAGACCGCCGGGCGCGCGCTTCGCTCTGCGCGCCCGGCCCCCTGCCCTGAACACCCCGAAGTTCCGAGGACCCACCCATGCAATCGCTGCCGCGCAGGGACACCGCGCTTCTGACCGGACCGCTGGTCTTTTTTCTGCTGGTCATGCTCGGCTTTCCAACCGTGCTCGATATCGTCTACGCGCTCTCGGACGTCAGCTTCGAGACCATCCGCGCGCCCAGCTTCAGCGGTCTGTCGAACTTCGCCGAGGTTCTCGCCGATCCCGCCTTCTGGCGCGCCAGCTGGTTCTCGCTGCGCTTTGCCGTGATCACCGCAGTGGCGGAATGCGCGCTGGGGCTGTTTCTTGCCGTCCATCTTTCGCCGCTGCTGCGCGCCCGTCCGTGGCTGCTGGCCTTCTTGATCCTGCCGATGGTCATCGCCCCTGCAATGATGGGTCTGATGTACCGGCTGGTCCTGCACGAGTTCATCGGCCCGCTGCCCAATTTCCTTTACAACCAGTTCGGTCTGTCGGTCGGCTTTCTGACCGCCAAGAATGCCTTCACCACGATCAGCGTGATCGAGACGCTGCAGTGGACCCCCTTCGCGCTGCTGCTGTTCCACATGGCCTATGAGTCGATCCCCGAGGACCTGACCGAAGCCGCCGCGGTGGACGGCACCCCGCCGTGGCGCATCCTCACCCGGATCAAGCTGCCGCTGATGATGCCGACGGTGGCGGTGGCGCTCTTCATCCGCTTCATCGACGGCTTTCGCATCTTCGACAACGTCTGGACGCTGGTCGGCACCGGCCCCGGCGGCAGCACCACCTCGCTGGCGATCTACGTCTATGTGGCCTTTTTCCGCTCGGGCGACATCGGCAAGGCCATCGCCGCCTCGATCCTCGTCTTTGTCGCCATGTTCATAGTGCTGCTTCTGGCCACCGGACGCCGCAAGGGAGGTGCCGCATGAAACGCCTGCTGCAGGTCTCGCGCTGGCTGGTCTTCGGCATCGCCGTGCTGGTGCTGAACTTCCCGGTGATCACCACGCTGGTCACCTCGCTGAAGTCGCGCGCCGAGATCGCCTCGAACCCCAGCCTCTGGATCAAGGCGCCCACGCTCGAGAACTACGCCTCGGTGCTGGGGGCCGGTGCGGACTACAACGTCTGGCTCTATCTGTGGAACAGCCTCGCCGTCTCGCTTCTGGGTACGCTGCTGCCGATGGCGCTGTGCTTTCCCGCCGCTTGGGCGGCGGCGCGGCACGGGGTCGGCGCACGCTCGCTGATGCCGCTGGTGGTGAACCTGCGGGCGCTGCCGCTGATCATCTTCGCCATTCCGCTCTACCTCATGTATCAGGGGCTGGGGCTGCTCGACACGAGGCTCGGACTGGGGCTGATCCTGTCGGTGGTAAACCTGCCCTTGGCGCTGCTGATCCTCGTCAACACCATCCGCGCCCTGCCCCTCGAACTGGAAGAGGCGGCCCGGATGGATGGCGCCTCGCTGCGCACGCTGCTCTTCAAGGTGGTGCTGCCGCTCTGCCGCCCGGCGCTGGTCACCGTGTTCATCTTTGGCTTCATCACGGCATGGAACGAGTTCCTCTTCGGGCTCATGCTGACCACCCGCGACGCCGTGCCGGTGACCGTGGGCGCCTCGTATTTCTTCGCCTCGGCGGGGGGCGGCGTGCAATGGGGCAATGCCGCGGCGATCATCGTGATCTCGGCACTGCCGCCTGCGCTGCTGGGCATGTTCATGTACAAACATATCGGCGGCTCGATGACCTCGGGCGCCGTGAAGGGATAGACCATGAAGATCCTCATCTTTCCCGACGCCGAGGCCGCCGCGCGCGAGACCGCCCGCCGCATCGTCGCGCAGCTGGTGGCCAAACCCGACGCGGTGCTCGGCCTCGCCACCGGCGGCACGATGGAGCCGGTCTATGCCGCGCTGGCCGCTGCCGTGGCCCGCGGCGACTGTGACGGGCGGCGGTTTACCAGCTTCAACCTCGACGAATATGTCGGGCTGGCGGGGGATCATCCGCAAAGCTACCGGCACTACATGAACCGCCACCTCTTTGACGCCATCGGCCTGCCCGCGGCGCAAGCGCGGCTGCCGCGCGGGGATGCCCCCGACCCGGCCGAGGAAGCCCGCCGCTACGAGGCCGAGATCGCCGCCGAAGGCGGCATCGACCTGCAATTGCTGGGGATCGGCAACAACGGCCACATCGGGTTCAACGAGCCCACCTCTTCGCTCGCATCGCGCACCCGGATAAAGACCCTGACCCGCGGCACCGTCGAGGCCAACCGCCGTTTCTTCGGCCCGGACGAGCAGGTGCCCTCGCTTGCCATCACCATCGGCATTGGCACCATTCTGGAAAGCCGCGAGGCCTTGCTGCTGGCCACCGGCGGCGCAAAGGCCGAAGCGGTGGCGGCGATGGTCGAGGGTCCGCTCAGCGCGGCCTGCCCGGCCTCGGCGCTACAGATGCATCCGCGCGCGACGGTGATCTGCGACGAAGAGGCCGCGGCCCGCTTGCAGCTTCGCGACTATTACGAAACCGTGCACCCGGGCGGCACCGAGCCCGCAATCACCGCGCCCAAGGGGCTGGAAAGGACAAGGACATGAGCACGATCGAGCTGTCGTCCCTCGCAAAGACCTATGGCGGCACCGAGATCTTCCGCGATCTCTCGCTCGCCATCGAAAGCGGCGAGTTCATCGTCTTTGTCGGCCCCTCGGGCTGCGGCAAGTCCACCCTGCTGCGAATGATCGCCGGCCTTGAAGAGACCAGCGGCGGGACAATCCGCATCGACGGCACCGATGTGACCCGCGCCGAGCCGCAGGCGCGTGGGCTGTCGATGGTGTTCCAATCCTACGCGCTTTATCCGCATATGACCGTGCGCGAGAACATCGCTTTCGCGCTGCACAACGAAAAACTCTCGAAAGACGAGATTGCCGCCCGGGTCGCAGAAGCCGCCCGCGCGCTTCGCATAGAGGATTATCTCGACCGCAGGCCCAAGGCGCTCTCGGGCGGGCAGCGTCAGCGCGTCGCCATCGGCCGTGCCATCGTGCGCAAGCCGCGCGCCTTCCTCTTCGACGAGCCGCTGTCGAACCTCGATGCCGCGCTGCGCACCGACACCCGCATCGAAATCGCTGCGTTGCACAAGCAATTGGGCGCGACCATGCTCTATGTTACCCACGATCAGGTCGAAGCGATGACCCTCGCTGATCGGATCGTGGTGCTGAACAAGGGTAAGATCATGCAGGTCGGCACGCCCGAAGAGCTCTACTCGAACCCCGCGAATGCCTTCGTCGCGCAGTTCCTCGGAAATCCGGGAATGAACCTTGTCGCCGCACGGGCGACCGAAACCGGCGATCTGCAGGCGGGCGGCGCCGCGCTGCGGTTTTCCGTCCCGCCGCCAATTGGGACCGCCCGCATCGGCCTGCGCGGCGAAGCGTTGCGCCCCTGTGATCCGGGAACCGGTCGCCTCGCCGGGACGCTGGCCTTTCAGGAATACCTCGGCGCCGACCTTTGCCTGCACGTGGACCTCGCCTCTGGCGAACGCGTCGTGGTCCGCACCACCGGCATGAGGCGCCATCAGGAAGGCGCGGCCATTTCGCTCGATTTCTCTGACGCCGATTGCACCTTCTTTGATGCCGACGGAAACGCGCTGATCGCAGGCAATGCGGTGACGGCATGACCTCTGAAGAGCTCCTCGCCACGCGCTACCTCTGGAGCAACGGCACGCTCCTGCAGGATCAGGAAATCGCGCTCGTGGGCGGCAAGGTCGCCGCGATCCGCCCGCGCGGCACCGCACCGGCGACGGAGGTTCATCTTGCCATGCCGCTGCTCACCGATCTGCAGGTCAACGGCGGCGGCGGGACGATGGTCAACGGCGATCCCACACCCGAGGGGCTGGCGCATATCGCGCAGGCCCACCTCGCTCTTGGCACCGGGGACATCCTGCCCACGGTGATCACCGACCGCCCCGAGGTGATCGAAGCCGCCGGCGACGCCGCGCTCGAGTGCTACGGCAGCACCGGCATCCTTGGCCTGCATATCGAGGGCCCGCATTTCTCACCCGCCCGCCGTGGCACCCACGCCGAGAGATACCTGCGCCCGCTCGACCGCCGCACCGTGACGCTGGTCGAACGGCTCCGGTCCGCAGGCATGCCGGTGATGATCACCCTCGCCCCAGAGCGTGCGGACCCCGCGCTGCTGGCGGCACTCGTCGACAGCGGCGCGGTGGTTTCGGCCGGGCACAGCAGTGCCACCGCCGACGAGGCGCGCGTGGCCTTCGGGCGCGGCGTTTCCTGCGTCACCCATCTCTTCAACGCGATGGACCAGATGCAGTCCCGCGCCCCCGGCCTTTTGGGGGCCGCGATCGACTCTGATGTCATGTGCGGAATGATCTGCGACGGCATCCATGTCGACTGGACGATGCTGCGCATTGCGCTTGCCGCCCGTCCTGCCAGCGGGCTGAGCTTTGCGGTCAGTGACGCGATGGCAACCGTCGGCGGGCCGGATCACTTCACGCTCTACGGGCAGGAGATCCACGTCGAGCAAGGCCGGCTGGTCAATGCCGAAGGCGCGCTGGCGGGCGCGCATGTGGACCTGCGTCAGAGCCTTGCCAATCTGGTGGGCGAGGTCGGGCTCGATCTGCAGACAGCAGTGCCGATGGTGAGCGATATTCCCAGACGGCTCATGGGCTTGCCGCCGCGCGAAATCGCTGTCGGCACCGCGCATGACGAGATGCTTCTGCTGGGCCCGCGCTGCGAGCGCGGCTCTCGCCGCTGAGAACGCTCCGGGAGGCTGGTAGCGCAGGCGACGCAACTGCGCTTTGATGATGGGTTGTGATCTGCGCGCCGTAGAGCCAGCTCTATAAGGTAGTTCTGTTCAGTGTGCCGTACTCTACTGAGCGTTGGCGATACTCCCACGGGGTGAGCCCGTCGAAGCTTGTTTGAGGGTGTTGATACTAATAGTCGGCACGCCGCGCCGCGCTTAGCTGAACAGGAAGGCATCCGCGCCAGAGGCGAGGCTCAGCGGGTCGAAATGCAGGTAGTCCGTGCGCAGCGGCTCGCCGCCATCGGGCTGCCCGATCAGTTCGATCCTGTCACCGGGGGCGAGATCGAGGCCATATAGCCTATGCTGCGCGGCCCCGGCGGGGGTGACGATGGCATCGCCGAAGGTGCCATCCCACAGCCAGCTGTCCACCTCCGCGCCGTTGAGCCATAGGCTCATCCGACTGACACCGTCGCTTTCGTCGAAATAGCCGATGGTCAGATCGTAAAGCCCCGCCGCGCCGTCAAAATCGTAGAGCGCGCGCTGATCTGGCCCGCCGCCCGCCTGCAGATAGGCGCCGCCGGAGGCATGCGGATTGGTGACGACCTGAAAATCCTTGGTGATCTCCAGCGTTTCGGCCTCGACGGTGAACGGCGCGCTCGCTGCGGGCGCGGGCCGGATGTCGATGTAATCGGTGCGCAGCGGCTCGCCGCCATCCGCCGTGCCCGCCAGTGTCAGCATATCGCCCGCGTTTAGCGTGACGAAGGGGATCACCCGCTTCATCGCGGCGGCCCCGGTGACGATGTTCCCGGCGGGATCGGCATCCCAGACCCATGCGTCCAGCGTCTCGCCATTCACCTCGAACCGCAGGCTGCTCGCGCCGTCCGCTTCATCGAAATAGCCGATGATGACGCTGTAAACGCCGCCCGGCCCCGCGAAGCTGCTCGACGCCGCCGCCGCGCCGCTGCCGGTGGCCTGCACGTAGGCGTCTTCGGACGCCCACGGGTTGTGCTGCACCGCAAAGCCGTTGCCGAGATCGAGGTCTTCTGCCTCTGTGCGGCCAAGGCCGATCTCGCTGGGCGGGCGGGTGAGGTCGCTGTATTCGACCACATAGCCAAAGGCCTGGTTCGGGTTGGGCGGCACGCCATTGTCGGCCCATGTGCCGGTGGCGTAAAGCGAATGCACCGTCAGATAGTCCTCTCCCGGCGGCTCGGACCACGCGTTGTTCGGCTCGGACCCGCCCCAGTCGGCATAGGTCAAAGCGCCGGAAGAGCGTGTCCAGAAGACGTCCCCGGCCTCGGGCCCAGTCGCCCATTCCCAGACGCCCTCGACCCGTTCGTCGGTGCCACCGGCCCAGACGTTCGGCGGGGTCATCGCGAGGATGAAGTCATTCTCCTCGGCCGAGGTGATCGTGGCGAGGTAGCCTGGCAGACCGAGGTGGCTGCGGCTCTCGGCCTCGGCTTTCGCCTCGGCCCAAGTCAGCGGCCCTTCGACATAGTGATACCAGTGCCCGTTGCCGCCCTCGGCCTCGGACCATTGCACGATCTCGCCCAACTCCTGCTCCTCGAAGGTGGAGATGAAGACGTCCCAACCGCCATTGGTGTCGTCCGCCACGAGGTTCGAGGCGCCGCTGGTGAAGACGATCCCCGAACCGTCCGGCAGAAACTCGGGCCAGAAACTCATTCCATCTCCGATCTCGCCCGCGACATCGGTCGAGACCGCCGTCACCGTCCCGCTGATCAGGTCCTTGATGAAAATATCCCATTCGCCGTTGCTGTCGCGCACCGAGAGGCTGGTGGTGTCGCTGTAAAAGGCGATCTTGGTGCCGTCGGGCGAGAACACGCCGCCATAGCTGTCGCCGATCCACTGGTTGCCGAAAGCGTCGGTAGAGACCATCTCGACCGCGCCGGTGATCAGATCCTTGATGAAGAGGTCCTGCGAGCCATTGCCATCATGCGCCACGAGATTGGTCGCGCGGCTCGCAAAGAGCAGCTTCGTGCCATCTGGCGAGAAGGCCCCGCCGGAGCTTTCACCATTGCCCTCTGTGCCGTCCGCGGTCACCGAGGCGCGCGTGACGACGGCGGTGGTAAGGTCCTTGATGAAGACATCTCCGACACCATTGCCATCGCCGACGACAAGATTGTCACCGCGGCTGGAGAAGGCGAAGGTGGCTCCGTCCGGCGAGAAGGAAGACACACCGCTGGAGCCATTGGCCCCCTCGCCCGCTGCATTGCTCGAGATCAGCGACACTGCGCCGCTGGCGATATCCTTGAGAAACACCCCGTATCCCGTGAAGTCGACGCCCGGCAGAAGATTTTTTGCGGTGCTGAAAAAGGCGACCTGCGTCCCGTCGGGCGAGAACCGCGCGCCATAGCTGGTCCCTTCGCCAGCCACGCCCTGCGCATCTGACGAAATGAGCATGCTCTCCCCGGTCAGCAGGTCTTTGAAGGCCACCGCCTCATCCGCGACGACTGTGCTGCCCGGCGGGTAGCGGTAGGTGACGCCAAAGGCGACCCGCGTGGCATCGGCAGAAATCGCCGGGTTCCAGCCGCCTTCTTCGCTGGCGGCGACACTGGGATCGACGGTGATCCGTTCGACGGCCCCGGTGGTCAGGTTCTTGAGGTAGATGTCGCCGTAGATGTTGACGTCTTCGGGCACCAGCTTCGACGAGCTTTGAAAGATGAGCCATGTGCCATCCGCGCTCAGGTGTCCTTGGCTGCTGGCCCCATCGCCCTGCACCCCATCGCTGTCTGTGGAAACCAAATCGACCGATACCACCTTCAGTTGCGTCGCCATGACCCTACCCTCCAATGATCTGTTCAAAATCGCTTAAATCTATGTGGCCTTCCGGGCCCTTCGCGGCGCGGGCAAACTGCCGCCGGTTCAGAGCCCGAAGGGATACGTCTCATCCTCCCCCGCGATCACGCGCGTCGGCACGGGGGTGACGGCGCGGGTCTCGTCAAACCAGACGAACGCGTCATATTCGTCGGGCAGCGTGGCGTGGGAGTAATGGCTCCAACGCTCTGTCTCGGGACGATAGATCACGCCGATATAACGCTCGAGCCGGGGATCGCGGAGCGCGCGGCGCAGCGCCGGGTCCATGTCCTGCCTCATGTCGAGCAGGAACCGCTTTTCCCCGACGCCATGGCAGAGCGCCTCGTAGCTGTCGGGCCGCGAGGGGCGCACGGTCTTCACTTCCATTGGCGCATCCCATTCCGAAGCGGCGGCCACCGTCCCGCTATGGGTCCCGAAGCCGATCAGCACCGCTTGTCTGCCGAACTCCTCGCGACAAAGCTGCCCGATGTTCAATTCGCCGCGGGCGCTGCCCATATCGGTGAAGCGCGCATCACCAATGTGGGAATTATGCGCCCAGACCACTGCCTTGGTGTCGGGGCCGCCGCGGTCCAGCACATGCTTGAGCGTCTCGAACATGTGGCTGTCGCGCAGGTTCCACGATTCATGCGAGCCGTAGTACATCACCCGGTAGTAGCGCTCTGCATTGGCGACGAGCCGCGCGTTCTGCACCGCGTCGAAGAACTCGTCCCCATCGCGGGCGGCGTAGAGCAACTCACTCTGCAGCAGATCAAGCAGCGTGCGCATCACCGGCGCCTCGCAGAGCGCATAGCCGCGGCTGAGCGAGGCACGCCCATAGGCCGCAAGCTCCTGCGACCACGGGTCGATACAGCCATAGCGCTGTCGCGCCTCCCGTGCCGCCGCCGGATCGACCCGGTCGAGATACTCCAACACCGCGGCGATGGAGGCGGTCATGCTGTAAAGGTCGAGCCCATGGAACCGCACCTGTTCGTCGGGTTCCACCTTCGCATTGTGGTCGCGCAGGCTGGCGACGAAATCGTCGACCTCGCGATTGCGCCACATCCACGTCGGGAAGCGCGAGAACGGCAGCCGCCGCGACGAGGCGCCGGGTCTGTGGCGGATGTAGCGGTCGATCATCGCCGCATCCGGCCAGTCGGCCTCGGCGGCGACAAGGGTAAAGCCATGCCTCTCGACGAGCCGCATGGTGATCGCCGCGCGCGCCCGGTAGAACTCGGAGGTTCCGTGCGAGGCCTCGCCCAGCAGAACAACCCGCGCGCTTCCGTAGTCATCGAAGGCAGCCCCAAAGGACGACTCCTCGGGCTCGGGCAAGGGGATCACGGCGCTGCGCAGGGCGGCGACGATCTCGGCGGGCCCCTGCAGATGGTGTTCGGGCTCTGGGTGCACCGTGTCGGGAAGCACCTGCAGGTAGTGCTCGAACCAGTTGCAGGCGATCTCGGTCGCCATCTCCAGCGCCCCCGGCTCCTCGAAAAGATGACTCGCGCCGGGCACGATCTTCAGCATCTTCTCGCTTTCGAGGGCGAAGAGCGCCTGCCGGTTCAGCGTCAGCACGTGTTCGTCATGCCCTCCGACGATCAGCAGTGTCGGCGCGGTCACCTGCGCCAAATGCGCTCCGGCAAGGTCGGGCCTGCCCCCGCGCGAGACGACAGCGCCGATGCGCCCCTTCAGGTTCGCCGCCGCGACCAGCGCTGCCCCGGCCCCGGTGCTCGCCCCGAAGAGACCGATCGCAAGATCGGCGACATCGGGCTCGCCAGCCACATAGCCCACAGCTTCGGCAACCCGTTCGGCCAGAAGCGGAATATCAAACACGTTGCGCCTGTCCTGCGCCTCTTGCGGAGTCAGCAAATCAAACAGCAGCGTGGCAAAGCCCCGCTCGTTCAGCACCTCGGCGACGGCACGGTTGCGCGGGCTGAGCCGACTTGAGCCGCTGCCATGAGCGAAGATAATCAGCCCGCGCGGATCCTCGGGCACAACCAACTCACCGGCCAGAGCCAGCGGCGGCACGGCGACATTGCGGCGCGACGGCGCGTGGTGCGGCTCGGTGTCCTCGGCCCATGCCTGCCGCAGAAGGCCGACGGTCTCTTCGTCGCTGAGTTGATGGAAGTCGTCGTAAAAGCCGCCGACACCGTAAAAGCGCGGCGCGGGGTTCAGGCAGACCACCGTGTCGGCCAGCGCGGCAAACTCCCGCGCCACTTCGGACGGCGCCACGGGGACGGCAACGCAGATGCTGCGCGCGCCCTGCCTGCGCATGGCGATGATCGCCGCCTTCATGGTGGCGCCAGTGGCCAAACCGTCGTCGACGATCACCGCTGTCCTGTCCGCCGCCGACACTTGCGGCCGGTCGCCGAGGTAGCGCGTGCGGCGCCGTTCGAGTTCCACGAGTTCCCGCGCCCGCGCCTTTTCCAGATAGTCAGCGTCGCTGCCAAAGCTGCGCATGACCTCCTCGTTGATCACCATCTGCGGCGCCGCGCCGTCGACGATGGCCCCGAGCGCGACCTCGGGCGCGCCCGGCGCGCCGATCTTGCGCACGAAGATAAGATCCAGCGGCGCCTTCAACGCCCGTGCGACCTCCAGCGCCACCGGCACACCCCCGCGCGGCAAGGCGTAGACAACCGGCTGCTCCAGCGCCATCGACGCAAGGCGAGCACCAAGTTTGCGCCCGGCCTCTGCGCGATCGACGAAACGCTCTGTTCCTTGAGCCATCTCTGACCCTCCCGGTCTGGGTTAAGAGCCTTTGGCGCAGCGCATTATAGAATGGACTCGCGCCGGGAGCCGGTCCCAGCCTCGCATAATACGCACGATCGCTTCTTGACGACCGTCATTGTCGGCCCCGGATCGGGGCGAGGATCCGGCACCGCAACAACCGCTCTGACCGCCGTCCGATCACAGGTCTTTCTCCGCCTCGGACACCTGGCGCCTCGCCGCTCGAAACGGGCATCCTGCTGGCAGGTCGCATCTACGGCACTGATATAATTCGCGAAACCATGAGCGCATGCGATCTGCTACCTCGCGTTCCAACGCGCGCAGCGGCGGCTTTTCGCCTGCGACTGCGTCGCACGCACTCTGCATTGATAGCGGTCAATCGCTCCCAATCCGTCGGCACTACCCTTGGGAGAAACACGCCGACACCACTCAACGGGAGCGAAGATTATGGCAGCCGATTTCGATGACCTTGACGTTTTGGCGCAGCAAGAGATCGCGGCATCCGAGAGCGCTACGAATGGCAATGGCGCAAACAGTCTGAGAAACCTTATCGAACGCGGCGTGCTGGACGAGAGCGGCCGCGAGATCGGAAGCGAGTCCGCGTCTCCGGCGCCGCCCGGAGAAGCTGGGTCGGGGGTGCTCGACATCTTTGTCGAAGATGGGCTGCTTCCAGGGATCCGCAGCGCTCTCGAGCAATATATTTCCGACATCGAGCTGGAGGGCTACCAGGTCCGGGTGGTCGAGTTTGACGGCTCTGCCGAAGAGTTGCGGTCGGAACTGGAAGCGAGATGGCTCAATGACGGGCTCGAAGGGGCGCTGTTCGTCGGCGACCTGCCGGTTCAATATTTCAAATCCTACGATGGCTATGACGCCGACGGTCAGCTCGTGCGCTATCCGCATGACCTCTACTTCATGGATCTGGATGGCAGCTATTCTTTCAACGCGAGCGGGGCCGACGCCCACGTGGATGGCGACGGAGACGTCGCCCCGGAAATCTACGTGTCACGCTTGGCAGCCAGTCAGCTTGGCGGGCTGAGTAGCTCCAGCGAGACGGAATTGATCAATTCCTATTTTGCAAAGCTGCATGAGGTCAGGGCGGCGGGACGGCAATATCAGGAGCGTGCCATCTGGTTCGCCGACAACGACTGGGCGCCATACACTGGCGATCTCGAGTCCCTGACGGGGCTTTATTCCGAGGTGACCGACATCCGCGCCCTCGATGAAACCACCGTCGCAAACTATGAGGCCGCGCTACAGGAAGACGTCGAGACTTTGATCCAGCAAATCCACGCTTGGAGTTCGGGGCTCTCCATTTCTAGTCCGGGGGGCGGATTGGTCTTCTCTGCGGACGTCGTCGACCTGAACGCCCAGCCGGCCTTCATTAACCTGTTCAATTGCTCGTCCGCCGATTTCACGCAGTGGTCCAACCTCGCCTCCACTTACGTGTTCCTGAGTGACGGCGTCCTCAATACGGTCGGCAGTACAAAGACCGGATCGATGCTCAATTTCGCCGATTTCTACCGGCCGCAATCCGCAGGGCTGACGCTGGGCCAGTCGTTCCTGGACTGGTTCGAGATGCATGCCGCGGCAACGGATGAGCCAGCGCTCGACTGGAAGGTCGACTGGCACTACGGAATGACCATGCAGGGCGACCCAACCATGGGGCCCTCCGTTCTGCGGGCAATCCTGCCGGTGATCACTGGCACGGACTGCCGTGACCGGCTCGTCGGCACCGATGATGCCGAACTCATCCTCGGCCTCGGAGGACGCGACAGGATCACAGCGCTGGCCGGCGATGACCGCATCTTCGGCGGCGCGGGACGCGACACGATCCGTGCCGGCGATGGCGACGACTTCATCGACGGCGGGTCTGGACGGGATGTGATCTACACGGGGGCTGGCGCAGACACCGTCGTGATTTCAGACCTCCGAGGGTTCGATAAGCTCTATGATTTCGATATCGGCGTGGACACGCTCGTCATTGACATAGAGGGGATCACGCCGGACGATCTGAGTTTGAACAAATGGCGCTTGATGGCATCGGTCGACGGGTGCTGGACCAAACTCGCCTTCATCCCCAACGCCTACCGCGAAGGCGCAACACTCGCCGAGTTGCTCCAGCCCGAAGTGCCGGGCGATGCCTCCACGCTCTACACGCTCGACGTCGGAAGCGAAGTGCGGGGTACGCTCGATTTCCTCGAAGACCGGGACTGGTTCGGGGTCGAGTTGAGAGCAGGCGTCACCTACCGGTTCGACCTCGTGCGGGATGAGGCGTCAAGCAATCCGCTGCCCGATCCCTATTTCCGTCTCTACGACGCCGAGGGACAACTGCTTGCCGCAAACGATGACTACAGCAGTCTCAATTCCCAGCTCTTCTACACTCCGACCGAGGACGCACGGGTCTTCGCCGCAGCCGGTGCCTATGCGGACGCTTACGAAGGCGGCTACGTGCTGTCCCTCGCGGAGGCAGCCGACTTTGACGCGGTCCCCGGCGATGAAAGCACGACCGCGGAAATCGAGGTCGGCGGCGCAGCCCACGGGCGCATCGATTACCCAGGGGACGACGACTGGTTCCGCGTCGAGTTGCGGGGCGGCACAACGTACCGCTTCTATCTTAGCGCAGAGACGGGATCCGACAGCCCGCTTTGGGACCCATATTTTTATCTCTACGATGCTGAAGGCGAATTAATCGGTGCCAACGATGACACCGGCGACAGCCTGAACTCCAGCTACCAATATACCCCCGACAGCGATGAGTTGGTCTTTGCCTCGGCCCGCGCCTTCGGCGACTACGGCACCGGAGACTACGTGCTGAGCGTGGCGGAAAAAGAACTCGGTCTCTTTGGGATGCTGCAGGATGTCCCTGCCTACAACTGGTATCACGGCTGCTCGCCAACCACGGGCGGCAGTATTATCGGGTACTGGGATCTCAACGGCTATCCCGATCTCTTCGATGCCGAGGGCTGGGAGCAGATCAGTACCACACCCTCGGTGCAGGACCAGATCTCCAGCCCGGCCCACAACGCGAAATACGACCCTACGCCGGACAATCCGACGCTTCCGGTGCCTCCCTACACGTCTATCGCGGACTTCATGGGGACATCCGTTGATCCGCTGGGCTATGGCTCGACCTATGTCAGTAATTTTGACGGCGCCTACCGTGGCTATCCTGCGCTTACCGGAAGCGCCTTCTCTTCCCACACGCTCTACAATTCGGATACCGGCGAACCCGGGGGCAGCCTCTGGGAGGAATATGTGGCCGAGATCGACGCGGGCCGCCCCGTCGCCATGACCGTTGACAGCAACGGCGATGGGATCACCGATCATTCCATTCCCGGTATCGGCTATGAGGATCGCGGGGCCGATGGGGTCTGGTATGCCGCCTACACCACGTGGAGCGAAAGCGAGACCCCGATCTGGCGCGAATTCCGCCCCACCGCCCCCGGCGCCGCATGGGCCGTCAGCTATCTGACCTTCGTGCTGCCGGAGGGCGCCGAGGCCGCACCGACGGGCGATCTGGCTCTGGCGATGGCGGGCGGGGCGGAGCCGATCACCTCCGAACCGCTTACCTTTACAGAGGAGCTTCACGAAATCGCAGTGGCTCTAGAGATCGACGGAGAGCTCGGTGCCGCGGAAGAAAAGATCCTTATGCAGGCGAAACTCATCGATTTCGCGCAACCCTTCGACGATCTTTTTGTGGTCTGATACCAAAAGGAGCCTAGTGAGACGCGGCAGCTGCTCAATGGTTGAAAAGGCCGCTCGTCGGCGTCACGCCGTTGGCGACACCCGCCGCGCTCATGTCATGCACGGCGGCGGGCTCAGAGCGTGAAATACGACTGCCGCTTGCGTTCGCTGATCTCCAGCGAGGCTTCTATGTGGGCGCAATGTTCGAGGCTGATGCGTACGCAGGCGGCGGCATCCTTGCGCGCCATGGCCTCGACAAGTGCCTCATGCTCATGCGCAAGGCACACGCTGTCGCTCTTTTCATAGAGCGACTGAATCAACGACAGGCGGCGCATCAGCCCGCTCATCGTCTGCACCAGCACCTCATTTCCGGTCAGCTCTGTCAGCATCATGTGGAAATCCGCGCCGATCCGATTCACCTCGTTCGACCGCGTCTCGATCACCTCGCGCTGGCGCCGCACATGGTCGCGCAACTCGGCGATGTCGGTCTCGGTGGCGCGCATGCAGGCCAGTTCGATCACCACCGCCTCCAGCAACCGACGCGTCTCGAAGACGTCCATCGCTTCCTTCACCGTCGGCAGGCCGACGAAGGCCCCGCGATTGCGTTCAAAGACCACGACGTGCTCCGCCTCAAGCCGCTCAAGCACGCGCCGCAGCCGTGTGCGGGGCACACCAAAGCTGCGGGCGATCTGCACCTCGTTGAGATGCGCGCCGGGACGCAGTTGCTTGTCGATGATGGCGTCGACGATCCGGTCGTAGATCCTTTGCTCGATCGCCTGTTTGTCGGCGCCCGTGCCATTGCCGTCTGCCTCCGGCGTCTCGAGCGTCGTCGTTTCCTTCATGCGGACTTCCCCAATTTTCCGGACTTCCCCAATTTTCGCCATCCGGCCCCGGACAGCAGTCTAGCCGCCCCCTTCGCGAGGCGCATCCTATTTCGCAGCAAGGGAAATGCCGGGCGGTAGCTCGGACCATTCCTCGTCGCCGGGGCCCGCAGCCCCCTCCTGCCCCGCCGTGTACATGAATACCGCGAAACGGCCAGCCTTCTCCGGGACCGCCAGTGGCGCGTGCCAACTGCCGGCATGATAAATCAGCGCCACCGTGCCGGGCACACGCCAAGCGCGCAGTGTCTTGGGATCGGGGGCACCGTCTCCACCGTCTCGCGCAACCGCGATCACATAGTCCGCCCCGTCGAGTGGAATGAAGGACTGCGAGGACTGCGGATGCCGCTCCATCTTCGGCAGGTCCAGCGGCAACGCTGCCGGTGCCGCCATCACCACGTCGAGCCGGGGCTGCGCGCCAGCGCCGCGCCCGTTGGTTAACTGCGGGCTCCAACCCAGCCGTTGGCCGGGCTGCTCCGGCAGCGCGAAGCTCGCGCCAAACTCGGCAAAGGCCTCGGGCTCGAAGGGCTCGATGACGACAATCACGCCGCCGCCTCCGGCGGATGGCGTTGCAGCCAGTGCCGGGCAATATCCACGCGCTTGCAGATCCAGACCTCCGGCTTCGAGCGAGCGTAGTCGAGGAAGCGCGCAAGGCCGGATGCCCGGCCCGGATGACCGACAAGGCGCATGTGCAGCCCGACGTTCATCATCTTCGGCGTCGTGGCGCCCTCTTCGAGCAACATGTCGAAGGATTCCTTGAGACTGCGGTAAAAGCTTTCCCCGTCGCTGAGATTGCCGGTCGACCATTTCAGATCGTTGTTGGTCAGCGTGTAGGGCACGACGAGGCGTGGCGCGCCATCCTGCTCGACGTAGAACGGCAATTCATCGGCGTAGCTGTCGCTGTCGTAGAGAAAGCCGCCATGCTCGGTAACGAGGCGCCGGGTGTTCACGCTTGGGCCATAGCGGCAGTACCAGCCATCGGGTGCCTTGCCGACCGTCTTTTGCAGGCTGGTGACAGCCCGCGCGATATGCGCGCGCTCTTCGGCCTCGCTCAGTTTGTAGTGCTCGACCCAGCGCCAGCCGTGACAGCAGATGTCGTAATCGGCGGCAGCAATCGCGCGCGCCGCGTCGGGGTTGCGTTCCAGCGCCAGCGCGCAGGCGTAGATGGTCATCGGCAGCCCGCGCGACTGGAACAGTCGGTGCAGGCGCCAGAATCCGACCCGGCTGCCGTATTCGAACATGGATTCCGCTGCGAGGTCGCGCGCGCCCTGCGGCACCGAGCTTGGTGCCTCGGTCAGCCCGGCATCGCTGAGCCCGTCGCCGAGATCGAGCGCGTATTCCGAGCCTTCCTCATAATTCAGCACGAAATTCAGCGCGAGCTTCGCACCATTCGGCCACTCCGCCTGAGGCGGGTGTTCGCCATAGCCGATGAAATCGCGTTCAAGGCTGTTGAGCATGATCTTGATCCGTCTTTCTTATAATTTTCAGAAGTCTTGCTGCTGGCGTCCACGCACCAACTGCGACAGGCAGACCGCGATGACGAGCGCGCCGCCGTAGAACATTTCTTGGATGAACGAGCCGTAACCGAGGAACACGAGGCCGGTGATCCCGGTCACGAGGAAATAGACCGCCAGCGTAGTGCCCCACGGGTTGAAGCGTCCTGGCATGATCGAGGTTGATCCCAAGAAGGCCGCGGCAAAGGCCGGAAGCTGATAGCTGACGCCTGAAACCGGGTCCGCCGCGCCTTGGGTGCCGGTGTAGAGCACCCCGGCAAAGGCGGCGAAGAAGCCCGAACTCATCAGACAGAGCACCCGCGTCCGGTCGGTGTTGATCCCCGAAAGCCGGGCCACGTCGCGCCCCCGCCCGACAAAGAGGATGCGCCGCCCGAACGAAGTGAACTCGAAGCAGTACCAAAGCACCGCGGCCAGCGCGATCGCGTAGTAGAACTCCAACGGGATGCCGAAGAGCCGGGTGACGATCACAGCGTTGACCAGCTTCTGGTCGATGCCGCTGATGGTCATCGAATTGCTGACCCAGAGCGTCACACCATGCAGGAAGGTTCCGCTGCCCAGCGTGACGATCAGCGAATGGATGCGGAACACCGTCATGATCATGCCGTTGATGAAGCCGACCAGCGTGCCGACAGCCAGCGCGATCAGGATGGCCCAGCCGATGCCGACCCCGTGGTTCACGTTGAGCACGGCGATGGTCATCGCCGAAAGCGTCATTGTATAGGCGGCAGACATGTCGAAATCATTGGCCGAGAGCGGCAGCAGCAGCCCCAGAGCCATGACCACAAGAACCGCCTGCGAGCCAAGGATGGTCGAGATGTTGCCCCAGGTCAGGAAGGTCTCGGGGCGCAGGTAGCCGAACCATGCGATCATCGCGAACCAGACGATCAGCAGCCCGAACCGCTCTAGAAACCGGACGAGGCTGCGGGTCCGGGACTGTTGGGACGTCTCCGCCCCGTCTATGCTTTGCAGTGTCATGGCGGGTCTCACATGTTGGATGCGTTAAGGCTGGCTTCGGCGATCGACTGCTTGTCGATCTCGCCGCCCACCAGCGTTCTGACGATGCGGCCTCGCGAGAAGATGAGGACGCGGTGGCAGATGGCGGCCAGCTGCTCGTAATCGGAACTGGCGCAGGCGACCGCCGCCCCGCCCGAGGCAATGGATTGGATACGGTTGAACACGGTCTGCCTTGCGCCGACGTCCACGCCCTGCGTCGGTTCGTCGAGCAAGACCAGCCCGGGGTTCATCTGCAGCCATTTGGCGAGCACCACCTTCTGCGCGTTGCCGCCACTGAGCGAGGCCATCGGCAATGCCGGATCGCCTGCTGGGCGCACGTCGTACTCGGTCATCAGCGCACGGGCGCTGCCGCGCATCGAGCGCCGCCGCAGCCACCATGTGCCCAGATCGCGCCCGAGCCGGGGCATGGTGATATTGTCGGTGATCGGCAGCGCTCCGATGGCGCCTGCCTTGGGCCGGTCCGAGGGGATCAGCACAATGCCGGCGTCGATCGCGGCGGCCGGGGAGATGGCCGCGACGTCCATGGTTCTGCCGTCCAGAACCAGTTCGCCCGTCCCCGCCTTGGCGCCATAGACCAGATAGGGCACCTCGTCATAGCCCGAGCCGATCAGCCCGGTCAGACCCAGCACTTCGCCGGCGGCAACCGAGAAATCGAGCCCGCTGACCGTCTCGCCGCTCAGCCCGCTGACCGATGCCCGCTCAGTGCGCGCGCCGCTCAACTGCGACGGCGGTGCCGCCAGTTCCAGCTTGCGCCCGACGATCGCGGTGATGAAATCCTCGCGGTTCGCTTCGGCGGTGGTCAGCCGCGCCGAGACCGCGCCGTTCTTGAGAATTGTCGCGCGGTCGGTGATCTCCATCACCTCGTCGACGTCATGCGACACGAAGATCACGCTGGATCCCGCGCGCACCACGGTGCGCACCAGCCCGAACAGTTGCTCGACGTCGCGCTGCGGAAGGAAGGGCGTCGGCTCGTCGAGGATCAGCAGCCCGCCGCCCGCGCCATGCCCTTCAATCACCTCGGCAGAGGCGCGGACGATCGCGATGAGCGCGCGCTGCACCGGCGAGAGCTTCGAGACTTCGGTGCCGGGATCGACATCCACCTCGTAGCGCTGCAGCAACGCGCGTATGCGCCGCGTCTCATGCCGCCAGTTCACGGCAAGGCGGTTTTGCAGCGCGAGTTCCTTGATCAGCATGTTCTCGGTGACGGTGAGCGAGGGGATCAGCCCCAGATGCTGGTGCACGAAGCTGATCGGCAGGCTGGCAAGCGCCGCCTGCGTCAGCTCCACCTCGCGCCCGTTCACCCAGAGGCTGCCGCCGGGATCCGGCGGGTGAAACCCCGCCAGAACCTTGATCAGCGTCGATTTCCCCGACCCGTTCTGCCCCAGCAGCCCGTGCACTTCGCCCGGAGCAATCGACAAGGCGGCCCGGTCGAGCGCCCGGTGCCCGCCGAAGGTCTTGGAGACCCCCTCGCAGCGCAGCACCGGGGTCGGATCGCTGACGGCCTGCAGCATCAGTTCAGCTGCCACAGCTCGTCAAAACCGGCTTGGTAGGCGTCGCCATAGCCTTTCGACAGCTCCGGCGGCGACCCCGCGTCCATGGCGTTGGCTTCGGTGAACATCATGAAGGGGATCTTCGGATCATCGATCTCTTCTTCACCGCAGAGCAGACGCATCTCCGAGTCCATGACCGAGTGCGCGATCCAGTCGAGGTTCTCGCCGATGTCCATCTCGACCTGCCCCTTCTGAACCATACCCAGAACGAAGGGAGTGCCGTTGAAGGCGTTGATGTTCAGCCGGTCCTGCGAGCCGGTGATGGTCACAGCGGGCAGCACGAATTGCGACATGCTGTCATAGATGACGATGATGTAGTTCACTTCGGGGTTCGACATCAGCGCCGATTGCACGCCGGGGGTGATGCGGGTCGCCCAGTCGGTGCCGATATAGTCGAGGAACTGAGCCTTGCATGTCTCGCATTTCTCGAGCTCGGCCTTGATCCCCGAAACCATGGAGTCGGTCGACAGAGGGCCGCTCGAGATCAGCACGAGCGCGTTGAGATCGCCCTCGGTGCTGACCACCGCGTGATCGACCAGCAGCGCGCCGGCTTTGTAGTAGTCGATCGGCACGTCGCTGTCGGCGATCTCGCGGATCTCTTCCGATTGCTCCATGCCGTTGTTGTGCGAGGCCACCACCTTGATCCCGGCCGCCTGTGCCGCTTCGATCTGCGGTTTCAGCACGCGCGGGTCGACGCCGCCCAGAAGGTCGATGAGATCGACGCCCTGATTGATCGCGGTCTCGATGCCCTGCGCCCATTGCGAGACCTGCCCTTGGTTTTCCCAAGTGGTGAACTCGAAACCGACTTTCTCGGCGACGCCAGCCATCGCCTGCTCGATGTTCGAGGTGAAGGGGTTGGCGCTCGATTGAGGGATGCTGAAGACCTTCTTGTCCGCCATGCAGGATTTTGCATCAAAGGTCGGCCCCGGTGCCTCGAAGCTCGGCTTGCCCGCATAGGGGGCAATCTGCTCTTCGAAATACGCGAGGTCTTCCGCTTGGGCGAAGCTCGCGCTCAGCGTTACGGCAGCGGCCGCAAAACTTGCCAATGCAATGTATTTGCTCACTTTAATCTCCTGTCGGATGGGCGGAAAAGACTTTGCAAAGTCGCCGCCATTTTTGTTGTCATGATTGTCAGCAATTTCTTCGTCACTTATGCAGGCATAAATTTGCAAGGTAAAACTCTACAAAGTTGCCACCCCTTCGCCGCAAGCAGGAGCTTCGGCGCAAAATTGGGCAGAGCACGCCCTTAGCGGGCGCGCCGCAACGGCACTCCCGTTCCACCGCGCCTCTGGGTTGAAACCGCCGAAGCCGATGTCATGCGATCATGGAGAATGTGATGGAGGGCTGCCTTACGCGGCAGCCCGCCGCCGGTGACGCAAGCCGCGCCCAGACGACAAAACGCCTTGGCGCCGCTCGGCCGCCAAGGCGAAAGGTCCTGAAATAGGGTGCGGCGCTTCCCACTCCGGAAACCATTTAACAAAACACTGACTAAAGGACGCCGCGTTCTACCGGTAGCATGGGTGGGCAGGCTCGCCAAGAGATTATCATTTTGATAAATTCAGTTCCGGCCCGACCGTGACATTTGTTGACGTCGCGCGCGGGCTGTAGGAACAATGGCGCCATGGACAAGCTCAGCTCAATTCTGCAACTGCGTGAAATGCTTCGGCAACTCGAGCGCGATGTCGGCCTC
Source organism: Salipiger sp. CCB-MM3 (assembly GCF_001687105.1). Lineage (NCBI taxonomy): Bacteria > Pseudomonadati > Pseudomonadota > Alphaproteobacteria > Rhodobacterales > Roseobacteraceae > Salipiger > Salipiger sp. CCB-MM3. The sequence continues at coordinate 75,539 of NZ_CP014600.1, read as the reverse complement.
GAGGATCTCAGCCGCTTCGAGCGCGACGTGCTGCTGGCGGCGCATGGGCTGTGCGAGCGTCCGGGCGATGTCATCAGCTCCGAGCAAATCCGCGAGCATACGCTGGTGCGTCCCGCCGCGCAGGCGACCTTTTACCGCGCCATCCGCACGCTGCTGGAACGCGGGTTGCTGGAACGCGCCGCCGACACCAAGGCGAAATCCTACGTAGTGCGCAGCGATCTGGTGGGCTCGCCCCTGCCGCTTCCTTGACGCGCGGCTCTAGGGGCCTGCTTTAAGGGACCGCTCTTAGGCGCAGGCCTTGCTCCTCAGACCGAGCCCGGCGCATTCGCGCAAAGGCGGCCTGTCCCGACCGCCAAGTCAAAGAGAATTGCGCGTTACCTTACGATGCCTTACCGAGGGTGAACCGAGCCTTGGCATCCTGCGCGCTTACCCTCTGAGACCCGGACGTGACGAAACTTCTGAACATTGCGGTTGTGGCCCTGGCCTACATCCTTGCCCATGGGCTCACGGCGGTGCTGATCACACCGCTGCAATCGCGGCTGCTGCCGGACATCACCGTCTTTGCCAGCCTCGTCTATCTGCCGCATGGGGTGCGCGTGCTGTCCACATGGCTGATGGGGCGCATCGCCTTTGTGCCGCTGTGCATCGGCGCCTTTCTGTCGGAAGTGCTGTTCACCCCGGCAGAGGTCAGCAGCGCCACCGACCCGGTGATCCTGCTGTCGATCGCCGTTGGCGCGGCCTCGGCGCTGCTTGCCTTCGAGGGGCTGGCGCTGGCGGGATACCGGCTTTATGCCCGGCAACAGCGCGAGATCCACTGGAAGTGGCTGCTGCTGGCGGGCACGCTGGCTTCGGTGATCAATTCGGTGGGCCAGTCGCTGGTGTTCTCGGGCGACATGCTGCCCGATCATTCCTTTGCGGTGCTGGCGGTCTATGCGCTGGGGGATCTGATCGGGCTGATCGTCACCACCTTTGCGCTGATGCTGATCTTTCGCTGGTTCCGGATCGTCGGCGCAAAGCGCTGATCCGCCGCCGCGCCCATCCGGTGACGGGCGCAGCGACGGGCCTTGGACACAAGATCAGGCGGCGAGCTTGCGCTTGGCGGCGGCCAGCTTGCCCGCGTAATCCAGCGCGGCGAGCATATTGACGTGGTTGGCCTTGCCACTGCCCGCGATGTCGAAGGCGGTGCCATGGTCCACCGAGCACCGGTCGATCGGCAGCCCCAGCGAGACGTTCACCGCCGTGTCGAAGGCGATCAGCTTGATCGGGATGTGGCCCTGATCGTGATACTGCGCAATCACCAGATCGAAGGCCCCGGTGTTGGCGCGGTGATAGACCGTATCGGCCGAGATCGGCCCCTGCACGTTGATGCCTTCGGCCTTGGCCATCTCGACACCGGGGGCGATCTGCTTGTCGTCCTCGCTGCCAAAAAGCCCGCCCTCGCCGCAATGCGGGTTGATCCCGGCGACCGCGATGCGCGGGTTTTCCAGCCCCATGCGGCGCAGGTGATTGTGGCCAACGCGGATCGTTTCCAGCACCCGCTCGGGGGTGGCGCGGGTGATCGCATCCTTCAGCGACACATGCGTCGAGACATGCAGCACGTTGAGCGTCGGCGAAGCCAGCAGCATCCAGCTCGATTTGCAGCCGGTGAGATGCGCCAGCATGCCGGTGTGCCCGTCATAATGGTGCCCCGCCGCGTTCAGCGCCGCCTTGTTGATCGGCGCGGTGACGATGCAGGACGCCGCGCCCGAACTGGTCAGCTCGACCGCCTTGTTGATGTATTGGAACGAGGCCTCGCCGCAGGCCTCCGACAGCACGCCGAAGCTGCCGGGCAGCCCGTCCACGGGCACATGGATGACCTGCAGCGCCGCCTCGGGGCCGCTGCCCTGCGGGCGCAGCGCCAGATCGAGATCGCAGGCGCGGATCGCGCGCTGCAGCGTGTCCTCGTCCCCGATCACGGCGTAGCGGGCGCGCTCTGCGGGCGAGAGCCCGGCCATGGCCTTGACGGTGACCTCGGCGCCAACCCCGGAAGGGTCGCCCATGGTGATGACAATCGGTTTGTCGGACATAACGTCCCTCCAGCGAGTGTTCGGGGCAGGCCGCCTCAGCGGGCGGCCAGTTCCTTGGTGTTGAGACAGCGCGGCGGCATGTCCCCGGCAAACAGCGCATCGAGGCTTTCGATCACCATCAGGCCGACGTTTTCCAGCGCCTCCTTGGTATCGGCCCCGGAGTGCGGCGTGAAGACCGCGTTCGGATGCGCGAACACCGGGTGCGACACGTCCGGCGGCTCGGAGACATAGGCGTCGATCGCCACCCCGCCGAGCGTTCCGGCCTCCAGCGCTGCGGCCACCGCGTCGAGATCGACCACCTCGCCACGCGCGAGGTTGATCAGCTTGGCACCGGGTTTCATCAGCGTCAGCGTTTCGGCGTTGATCAGCGCGGCATTGCCCTCGCCGCCGAAGACATGCAGCGAGACATAATCGGCCCGCGCCAGCAGATCCTCAAGCGGCAGGAAAGTGACGCCATGCTCTGCGGCAAAACCCTCATCGGGGTATTTGTCGGTGGCCACCACCGTCATCCCCAGACCCAGCGCCAGCTTGGCCAGCCGCTTGCCGATGTTGCCGAGGCCCACGATGCCGAGCGTCTTGCCGCCCAGCTGCGTGCCGATGCGCCGTTCCCAGCCGCCAGAGGTGACCGAGCCGTGGCCCTGCGGGATCCAGCGCGCCATCGAGAACATCAGCCCCACCGCAAGCTCGGCCACCGCGTCGGCATTGGCGGCGGGCGTGTTGCAGACCGGCAGCCCCGCGGCGGTGCAGGCGGGGATGTCGATATTGTCGACGCCCACACCATGTTTGACCACCGCGCGCAGGTTCTGGCCCTGCGCCAGCGTCTCGGCGCTCACCGGCACGAGGCCCACCACCAGCGCGTCGGCGCGGGCGATATGCTCGGACAGGCCGCCGTCGGGCTTGCTGGTGTCGGTGCAGCGGATGAACTCCCAGCCGCGCGCCGCGATCAGCTCGGGCACCCGGCCATGTTTGCCAAAGCCCGGCGAGGTGGTGACGACAACGGGTTTAGGGCCAGCCATCAGATCAGCTCGTATTTGCGCAAGATCGCTTCGATCTGCTTGTCCTGCTCGGGATCGGGCAGCAGCGCGGGCTGGCGCGAGGCGCCGACGGAAGGGTCCATCACCCACAGCGCGCGCTTCACCAGCGCGGGCGGATAGCCCAGCTTGTAAAGGTCGGTGCGGAAGCTGCCATAGGTGTCCTGCGCCGCCGCCGCGCCCGCCTCGTCGCCAGCGTTGAAGCAAGTGACGATCCGCGCCAGCACCTCGGGCATGACGTTGCCAAGGCCAGAGATCGCGCCCTTGGCGCCGTTCTGGAACGCCCAATGCACCAGATGGTCGGGGCCGGAATAGACGTCGAACGCCTCTTCCTCGCGGCCCACGGCCATATACTGCTCGAGCGTTTCCTGCGCGCCGCCGCTGTCCTTGATGCCCGCGATATTGGGGTGCTTGGCCAGCGCCCGCGCGGTCTCGGGCTCGATGTGGTTCTGGGTGCGCGCGGGGATGTCGTAAAGATAGACTGGCGTGCTCACCGCATCGGCGACGGTGGTGAAATGGCGGATCAGACCGTCTTGGGTGCAGGCGATGAAAAACGGCGTGATCACCGCGATCCCATCGACGCCGATCCGGTCGAACTCTTTCGACAGCGCCACGGTCTCGAAGGTTGCGGGCATCCCGGCGTTGACGATGACCTTGGCGCGGCCATCCACCTCGGCCACCACCTCCTCGGTCAGCTTCACCTTCTCGTCGAAGGTCAGCGCCGAGAAATCGCCGTTGGTTCCCGCGCACATGATGTTGTTGCCAGCGGCGACCTGACGGCGCACCTGCGCGCGGGTGGCCTCAAAATTGATCGTCTCATCGTCGTTGAAGCAGGTGACCAGCGCGACGAAGGCTTCTTTCTGCGAACTCATGCGTTCTCCTGATTATTGGTGTTGCGCGGCACGCTTGCGAACGATCGCGCGCGAGATGAAGGGCCATGCCGCCGAAAGGACAGTGAGCCCGAGGAACAGCAGGGTGATCGGCGTCGAGATGAACGAGAGCACATTGTCGTCGTTCTGCAGCAGGCCGCGGCGCAGGTTGGATTCCAGCAGCGGCCCGAGGATCAGCGCGATACAGAGCGCCGCCTGGCTGAAGCCGAATTTCTGCATCCCCCAGCCCAGCACGCCAAAGCCCACCATCGTGTAAAGGTCGACCGGGTTGAGGTTGATCGAGAAGGCCCCGATGAAGCAGAACACCACGATCGACATGGCCAGCAGGCGGCGCGGGATCATCAGGATGCGGCTGAAGACCGGGATCAGCGCCATGCCAAAGATGAACATGAAGATGGTGGCGATAAAGGTGCCGCCGAACATGCCGACCACCACATCGGGGTTGGTCTGGAACAGCATCGGTCCCGGCGCGAGCCCTTGGATCAGCAGCCCGCCCATCAGCACGGCGGTCACCACGTCTCCGGGGATGCCAAGCGCCAGCAGCGGGATCAGCGCCGCGGCGCAGACCGCGTTATTGGCCGATTCCGTGGCGGCGATGCCGGGGGCGTAGCCGGTGCCGAATTTCTCGGGGGTGTTCGAGGCGCGGCGCGTCTCATTGTAGGAAATCCACGAGGCGGTGCCCGAGCCGGTGCCCGGCACGATGCCGATCAACGTGCCGATGAGCGAGCCGCGGATCAGCGCGCCCTTGCTCTCGGACATCTCGGCGCGGGTCGGCCAACGGCCGGTGGCGCTTTTGATCGGCTCTTCGCCGACGGCGATCCGCTCCATCTGGGTGAACACCTCCGAGAGCGCGAACAGGCCGATCAGCGCCGGGGTGAAGGCAAAGCCCGAGGCAAAGCCCTGAATGTCGAACGTATAGCGCATGACGCCCGAGATCGGATCGGCGCCGACGGTCGAGATCAGGATGCCCAGCAGCCCCGAGATCGCCCCCTTCAGCAGATCGCCCGACAGCGAGGCGATGATCGTCAGGCCAAACAGCGCCAGCGCGAAATATTCCGCCGCGCCAAACTTCAGCGCGATGCCCGCCAGCTGCGGCGCCAGCGTCGCCAGCACCACCGCCGCGATCAGCCCGCCGATGGTCGAGGCGATGGTCGCCATGCCAAGTGCCCGGCCCGCCGCGCCCTTTTGCGCCATCGGGTAGCCATCCAGCACCGTCGCCGCCGAGGCCGGGGTGCCGGGGGTGCGCAGCAGGATCGACGAGACGCAGCCGCCGTAGATGCCGCCGATATAGATGCCGATCAGCATGTTGAGACCCATCACCGGCGTCATGCCGAAGGTGAGCGGGATCAGCAGCGCCACCCCCATCGTCGCGGTGAGCCCCGGCAGCGCGCCGATGACCAGACCGCCGAAGGTTCCAAGCGCGATGGTCAGCAGGACCTGCGGCTCGAAGAGAGGTGCGAGAAAGGCGATTGTGTCCATGACAACCCTGCAGCTGAGTGGGTCCGCCGCTGCCGGCGGCTGAGTGGATAGGCCGCTGCCGGCGGCTGGGAAAGGCAGGGACCGGGGCACAGCATGCCCCGGTCCGGGGACGGGTGCCGGGGCGCGCCCGGCGCCGCGTCAGTTGTTCATGCCGAGCATGTCGAGCTTCTCAAGCACGGCGCGGGTGGTTTCCATGTCCTTGCGGGCACGGGCCTCAAAGGCCTCGCCATCCTCATAGGTCACGAACTCGCCCATGTCGGTGAGGGTCTTCTTGAACTCCTCATCATTGGCCAGCTCTTCGACCGCGCCGCGCAGCCATGCGAGGGTTTCCTCGTCCATGCCCTTCGGGCCGATCAGGCCTTTCCACGACGACCAGGTGAAATCGACACCCTTTTCAACCGCGGTGGGCGTGTCGGGAAAGAGGTCGATGCGCTCGTCTTCCATGACGAAGAGCGGCGTCATCTGGCCCGACTCCGAGGCGGCTTTGGCTTCGGCGGGCGAGGCCACCATCGCGTCGATATGGCCGCCGATGCAGGCAGTGCGCGCCTCGGACGAGCCGTTGAACGGCACCGACTCGATGCTGATGCCCGCGGCATCGGCAAAAGCTTCGGCCGAGATCTGGTTCGCGCCGCCAGCGCCCGAGTTGCCGACCTGCGGCTTGCCCGATTTGGCGTACTCGATGAAGGCGTCGTAATCGGCGAAGGGCGCATCGGCGCAAGCCACCATGACCTGCAGCGAGCGGGCATAAAGACCGATGAATTCCACGTCGTCGAGCTGATAGTCGGTGCCGCCGATCAGCGGCTTGATCACCAGCGGACCCTGCGCGCCTGCGCCAAGGGTGTAGCCGTCAGCGCGGGCGTGGATCGCCGCCGAAGAGCCGATCGCGCCGCCGCCGCCGGGCTGGTTGCGCACCACCATCTGGCCGTCTTTCAGACGCTCGAAGGCATCGGCCACCACGCGCATCGACAGGTCGGTCGAGCCGCCCGCGGAATAGGGCACCACGACCTGAACCGGGCGCTTGGGGAAATCCGCGGCCAGCGCCGCACCCGCAGTTGCCGTGGCCAGCGCGGCCCCGATGAGTGTTGTCTTGAGCATGAAGTCTTCCTCCCTTCAGTATGGTTGTGTTTGGCCGGTCGCGCCTAGGGCAGCCAGACCGACAGCAGTTCGGTGAACCCGAAGTAGATCGCCAGCGTCATGCCGACGGGAAACAGCACGACGAGCAGCCAGTTGCGCTCGCCCAGCAGGATCAGCCCGACGATGAAGGCAACCAGCGTCGAGGGCAGATAGCCCACCGGCATGAAGGCGACGGCGTAGCAGATCATCAGCAGGGTAAAGCCCGCCATGGCGGCCAGCGTGCGCTTGCCAGGCATGGTGATGTCGGTCTCGGGGTCATGCTCGGCGCGCAGCGCCCGCACGATCAGCAGCACCGACAGCACCGAAACGAGGCCGATCACCAGCCACGGCACAAAGCTCGGCCCAGCGGCGCTCGAGTTGAAACCCTGCTTGATGTAGGTGGCGCGCCAGCCGGCGAAGCCGCAGAACAGCAGCAGGCCGCTGCCGATCCAGAGATCTGCCTTTTGCTCGCGTAGGATCATCTGCCACTCCTCCCTTGGACAGCGGGCCCTGGTCGTGGGGCCGCGTCGGAACCCGCCTGCAACATGGCCGGAACTTGTCGGGCAAAATGCAGGCGAGATGACAACATGTCAATTCATAAACCGAAAATTCTGCAGAAACACCCGTGACGGCGGGTATCTCAGGCTGTCACCCGACCCCAAACACACAGTAAAAACGCGATATAACCACTGGTTATCTCACATTTCCGCGACCGATCGCTCTTTTGGGATGGGCGCCGCGCCCGTGATCCCGCCAAAGTTACTATTTGACAACTTGTAAAACTTACGCCAGTTCTGAGCCCAAGCGAGCCTGCGGCCCCGCGCCAGCGGCGACTCGAACACGCAAGACCACACGCAAGAACATGGGCGCGCCACGACGACCAAACCCGCGCCCCAAACGATCAAGGGCGCGACCGCGCACCCAGAGGAGGACCCCGCCATGCATGACCTGACCACCCCGATCGAACTGCGCCGCCCCGCGCTGATCCACTACGGCAGCGGCACGCTGGAAAAGCTCGCCGAGTGGGTGGCCGCCTCTGGCTATAAGGCGCCTTTCGTGGTGGCCGATCCGGTCAACGCCGCGCGGCTCTCGGTGCTTGGTCTGGGCGAGGTTGGCTGTTTCGGCACCGTGGTGCCCGAGCCCGACAGCGACAACCTTGCCGCGGCGGTCGCGGCGGCGGGCGGCGCCGATCTGGTGATCGGCTTCGGCGGCGGCTCTGCGATGGATCTGGCCAAGCTGGTGGCGGTGATGGTCGGCCAGCCGCTCGGCCTTGCCGAGATCAGCGGCCCCAACCGCGCCCCCGCGCGCAAGGTTGGCCTCGTGCAGATCCCCACCACCGCGGGCACCGGGTCCGAGGTCGGCACCCGCGCGCTGGTCACCGACCCCGCCACCAACAGCAAGATCGCCACCGAAAGCCCGCATATGCTGGCCGATCTGGCGATCATCGACCCCGATCTGACCATGAGCGTGCCCGCCCATGTGACCGCCGCCACCGGCGTCGACGCCATGGCCCATTGCGCCGAGGCGTTCACCTCGAAGCGCGCCCATCCGCTGATCGACGGCTATGCGCTGCAGGGGATTGAACTGGTGGGCCGCTACCTGCGCCGCGCCGTCGAGAACGGCGGTGACACCGAGGCCCGCGCCGGCCTGTCGCTGGCGGCCTTTTATGGCGGTATCTGCCTTGGGCCGGTGAACACCACCGCGGGCCACGCGCTCAGCTACCCGCTCGGCACCCGCTACAAACTGCCGCACGGGATCGCCAACGCGCTGATCTTCCCGCATGTTCTTGCAGCAAACGCCGAGGCACAGCCGGAAAAGACCGCGCTGATCGCCAAGGCGCTGGGGTTCGAAGCGGGCAGCGAGGCCGCGATCCGCGAGGGCGCCACCGCCTTCTGCGCCGCGCTTGGGCTCGACATGCGGCTGCGCGCGCATGGGGTGGCCGAGGATGATCTGGGGTCCATGGCCGAAGAGGCGCATGCGATCCGCCGCCTGCTCGACTGGAACCCGCGCGATCTGTCGGTCGGGGAGATCGAGGAGATTTACCGCCGCGCCTACTGACCGGCGCGGGGTCAAGGGCATCGAGGGAGGAGAGATGCGCAAACGGGTGCATATCGTCGCCGACGACCTGACCGGCGCGCTCGACAGCGCCGCCACTTTCGCGGCGCGTGGCGCGCGGGTGCGGGTCGCCTGCCGCCCTGCCGATCTGCCCGAGGCGCTGGCCTCCGAGGCCGAGGTGATCGCCGTCGCCACCGGCACCCGCGACGGGCCGGAGGCCGAGGCGATCCAAATCGCGCGTCAGGTGGCGGGCGCGCTGTCGGGCCAAGACGGCATTCTTTTCAAGAAGATCGACAGCCGCCTCAAGGGCCATATCGGCGCGGAACTGGCAGAGCTGGCGGCCCCCGGCGCGCCGCTGGTGGTCAACCCGGCGATCCCCAAGCTCGGACGGCACTGCCTTGGCGGCGCGGTCACCGGCGCCGGGGTGGACACGCCCATTCCCATAGCCCCGCGCCTTGGCCGCGCCATCGCCGTGCCCGACACCCGCAGCGCCGAGGATCTGGACGCGCAGCTGCCCGACACGCTGGACGGCGCCGTTCTGGTCGGGGCCGCGGGTCTGGCCGAGGCGCTGGCGACCCGGCTCTGGCCACACCCCGACACGCCTACGCCCGCCGCTTCCGCGCCGCTGCCGCTCACCCGCCCTGCCCTGCTGGCCATCGGCTCGCGCGATCCGGTGACCGGCGCGCAGCTCGAGGCGCTGCAAGACGTGCCGCTGCTGCCCGCGCCCAATGGCGCCAGCCCCACGCTGCCCGGTCCCGCCGAGGCGCCGCTGCTGGTGATCCGCATGACCCCGGGCGAGACGGTGATCCCCGGCGCCGAGGCGGGCGCCGCCTTTGCCCGCACCATCGCCGCGGCGCAGGCGCATCTGCAGCCCGCCACGCTGTTTGCCTGCGGCGGCGAGAGCGCCGCGGCGCTGCTGGCGGATCTGGGGATCGGACAACTGGACGTCTTGGGCGAGGCTCTGCCCGGTGTGCCGGTCTCGCGCCCCGCCAGCGGCGATACATTCACACTAGTGACCAAATCCGGCGGCTTCGGCGCCCCCGACACTTTGGTCAAACTTGTAAAAATGCTGGCGAGCGACTAATCCCTTTACGCTCAGGACGAGGCAGGGCTGATGGCGACAGGCAAAACGAAGACGCGAATGCCCCTTGCGGACAAGGTGTACCATTCGCTGCACGCGCGGATCGTCAACGGCGAGTATCCCGCCAACGAAAAACTCCCCGCCGAAATGCAGCTGGCCGAGGAATTCGGCGTCTCGCGTCCGGTGCTGCGCAGCGCGCTGGAAAAGCTGCGCGAAGAGGGCATGGTGGTCTCGCGTCAGGGCGCGGGCAGCTTCGTGCGCGCCAATGTCTCCCCGGCCCCGCTGGGCTTTTCCAAGGTCGAGACGCTGGCCGACATCCAGCGCTGCTACGAGTTCCGCATCAATCTCGAAACCGAGGCCGCCGCGCTGGCCGCCGAGCGCCGCAATGCCGAGCTTCTGGGCGAGATCGAAAAGGCGCTGGACCTGCTGCGCGCCGCCACCGGATCGCTGCAGCACCGCGAGGACGCGGATTTCATGTTCCACGGCAGCATCGCCCGCGCCTCGAACAACCAGTATTTCGAGGCCACCTTCCGCGCCCTGCGCGACCATGTGAACGTCGGGATGAAGCTGCACGGCGAGTCGCTGATGAACGACGGGCGCAAGGGGCTCGAAGAGGTGCTGGACGAGCACACCCGCATCTATGAGGCGATCGGCGCGCAGGACCCCGAGCGCGCCCGCACCGAGATGCGCATCCACCTAGAGCATTCGCGCGACCGGCTGTTCGGCGGCGGGCTGCTGGACCTGTCGCTGCGCTGAGCCGCCGTCCGCCCTCGCCGCACATAAACCCGCGCATAAAAAGGGGCGCCCGCGGCTGACACGGGACGCCCCAGAAAACCCCCGGACCAAAGAAACCTCCGGACCGAGGGCCGGGAGCCTGAAGTTACGGCGTGTACCAGATCGGCGAGCCGTAGGCGCGTTCCTGTCCGGTGGTCTCAGCGGCCTCGGGGATCTCCACCCCAAAGCGCTGCGCGTCATAGACCACCCAGCGCGGCGTCGGGATCTCCAGCACGCGCGCGTAGTAGAAAGCCTTTTGCGCCGGATCGAACTCGGGGTCGGTCCAGACCGTGGCAAGCTCTGACGCGCCGATGGTGTTGTACCAAGTGGCCGCGGCGATATCGACGGTATTGCCCACCGCGGGCAGCATGCCGTTCGCATCCATCTCGCGCCCGTCCGACCACGCCACGTCGAAAACCTTCTCATGGCTCTCCCCCGCGGCATCCATCCAGCCTTTGACAATCTGGATGCGGTCGAGATTGGCGCCGATCGGATCGCGCAGCGCATAGACCATGAACGTCGGCGCCTCGGCCCCCTCGGGCGCGGCGCGCAGATCGCCGCCCATGGGCACGCCCTTCTCGTAGCCGATAAAGGCGGGCTGGCGCGAGCGCAGGTCGTCCTCGGTGAACTCCCAGCCGCCGAAGAAACGCAGCATCATGCGCGGGCCGGTGGTGGCATAGACCTCCTTGCGCTCCATCGCGTCAAAGATAGCCTCGCGGGTGTTCTCCTTGGCCCAGACCGCCGCCAGCCCCGAGGCCACCAGCTGATAGCCCTCGAAGGTGCCCTTGTCGGATTTGGCAAACGGATGCTCCATCCGCGTCGGCGAAGGCTCCGCCGAGGCCGCCTTGCCAAAGAAATTCTCTTCTTCGATGGCGGGCAGCGAAGTGTGCGAGTCGGTGGAGCCGACCATGCCGAACTTATAGGGGTTGGTGCCGAATTTCTCTTCCAGCTGCAGCCCCATCTTCAGCGCTTCGCGGGCATACTCGTATTTGAGCATCTCGTCGGTCTTGGCCGCGCTGAGATCGAGGTTGCCCACGTCCCATGTCTCATAGTCTGCGAAAGCGTCATCGGGGCTGAGCAGCGGATGCGCCTCGCCGTCGCCCTTGATCTGCGTCGCCTCATAGAGCGGCTCCCATTTGGCGCGCTTCTCGACGTAATTCTCGTCAATCGCCTTGCCGGTGAACTGCTGCTCGAAGGGGAACATGATGCCGTTCGACAGGTTGCCATTGTGCGACAGCGCCAGCACCGAGCCGCCGGTCTTGGCCTCGTAATCCTCGAGGTATTGATACAAATCGAGCGGATCGGTGCTGCCATAGGGCGGCTGGGTGACCATCGGCACCACCTGCGAGGCCTTGGCCCCGCCGTCGCGGAAGATCACGTTGCGATGCAGGTTGTTGCCGCTGTCGAGCGAGGTCCACTCATAGCCGATGAAGGCGGTGAAATTGCCCGGATCGTTGAACCGCTCGGCGGCCTCGATGACGTCGCCCCAGACGGTGTTGTAGACCTTCGAGCCCGGCGCGTAATCCTCGAGGAACTGCTCGGGCAGCTCCGCCTGCGCGAAGGTGGTGATGAGATCGAGCGCCGCATCGGCGGCCTCCTGTCCGCCCGCCTGCAACCCGTCGTACCACGCCTGCCCCTCGGGCACCGCAAGGATGTTCGGCGCCCCGGCGGCGAGGTCGATGGAAAAGCCCATCATGTCGGAGTGATCGGCGATGACCACCCAATCGAGCGGGCGGCCCAGCTTCACCGGCAGCCCGGTGGCCGAGGTCACCTCTTCGCCGCGGGTAAAGCGATAAGCGGGCTCGAGCCCCAGCGTATTGCCGAAAAGCCCCGCATCGACCGAGAGCGCGGTGTGCAGATGGGTGTCGCCCCAGAACACCTGACTTGGAAAGGCGCGCTGCGCGTAGGGTGAATAGGTTTTGCCGTGGTAGAGCTCGGTGATCGACTCCTCGGACGGCACGAATTGCGCCGCAGCGGCGCAGGGCAGCGCGGCAATCAACAGCGCGGCGGGGATTTTCAGGTCAGGACTTTTCAGGCGTCGGGGATGGGTCAATGGCTCACTCATGGCGCTCTCCCCCCTTGGATGCACGATGCCACAATGCGCGGCGGCGGCCTCGCGCCCCTGACGCAGCTGCCCACGCAGGCTACGCCCCCCGGCAGGCCGCGCAATGACTGCGGTCAATGACTGGGTGATTCCGCGCGTCAACTGAGGCCCGACCCCGGCGTCGCCGCGCTGATCGGCCAGTCGCTGGGCGGACGCTTCCGCGTCGCGGCGGCGATCATCGGCGCCATGGCGCGGCGCGGCTGAGGCCCAAGACCTCCGGGCAGCGCATTTTTGCTGCATGCAAAACCGCCAGCTCTGCCGAAGCTTTGGCAGGGTTCAGCATTGTGGAATAGTTTTTCCTTCCGCCGCCGGAAACTGCGCAAATCCGCCGAATTTCTCTGGCGGCGGCCTGCCCGCCTGCCCGAGCCTGCCCCCGACGCAACAAAAAATGCAACGTCGGAGGTTCCATGTCACAGCCAACATCCACCCGCAAAACCAAGATCAGACGCGCCGCCCGCTGCGCCGCCGTGGCGCTGGCCACCACGGTCACCGGCAGCGCCGCCATGGCGCAGGACGCGCTGTCGCTGCGCCTCAACTGGACGATGAAGGGCGAGTTCACCCCCTTCGTCGTCGCCGCCAGCAAAGGGTTCTTTGCCGAGCAGGACCTCGACGTCACAGTCAAGGAAGGCAGCGGCGCGACGCTGGCGCTGCAGTCGGTCGCCACCGGGCAGGATGACTTTGCCTATGTCCCCTCGGTGCAGGTAATCCAGGCGATCAACGGCGGCATGCCGATCCAGGCGATCGCCACCGTCTCGAAGGTCGACTCGATGGGGATGGTCGCCCGCCCCGGCGTGACGCTCGCCACGCCCGCCGATCTGCAGGGCAAGAAGGTCGAGATCGCCGCCTCTTCGACCTTCAACAACATCTGGGACGCCTTCGCCGCCAAGAACGAGATCGACAAGGACGCAGTCGAGGTGGTGGCGGTGAACCCCGGCGCGCGCTTTGGCCTGCTGCTGTCGGGTCAGGTCGACGTGCTGGCCGACATCTTCATCACCAACGAGCTGCCGGTGCTGGAGGCGAAGGCCGGCGAAAGCCTCGATCACATCGCGGTCGGCGATTTCGGCTTTCCGATCATCGGCTACACGCTGGTCGCGCGCAGCGAGATGATCGAGAGCCAGCCCGAGGTGGTGCGCCGGTTCCTCGACGCCGCCAAGGAAGGCTTTGAGTTCGTCAGCGCCAATCCCGCCGATGCCGCCGAGATCGCCGTCGCCGCCTACCCCGAGCAGCTGATGCCCGAGGCGACCATCGGGCAGGTCGAGGCGCTTAACGCTTTTCTCGCCGAGGGATCGCCCTCGGCACTTTTCGTCGGCAGCGACGAGGGCTGGCAGGCGACGCTCGAGACCCTGAAGGACACCGGCGTGATCGACGCCTTCGAGGCCCCCGGCAGCTATTACACCAATGCCTTCGTGACCAACGACTGATCCCCCAAATGACTGATATCCAAAGAACCTTCCAGATCGACGGCGTGCCCGAGGCGACCGGGCCTTGGGCGCGCGCGGTCGAGTGGAACGGGCTGATCTTCATCTCCGGCCTGCGGGGCATCGACCCCGCGACCGGCCTGCCCGCGGCCACCTTAGAGGCGCGCATGGCGCTGATCCTCGATCATCTGCAGCGCACGCTGGCGCATCACGGCAGCGATCTTGCATCGGTGCTGTCGACCCGCGCCTATGTCACCGATATGGCGGGTCTGCGCCCGGCGGTGAACGACTTTTATGAAACGGCCTTCGGGGCGCATCTGCCGACCCGCACCATCCTTGAGGTGGCCGGGCTCAATCAGGGGGACGACGTCGAGATCGAATGCACCGCCCGCCGCATCGGGGGTGCCGCGTGACCGACCTGAAACTCGACCGCTGGGCACCGCCGGTGCTGGCGGCGGCGGTGCTGATCGCCGCGTGGCAACTGGCCTGCGTGGTGTTTGCCATCCCCACTTTCGTGCTGCCCTCGCCCGCCGAAATCGCCGTGGCGACCTATGCGAACTGGCCCACTCTACTGGGCCATACCGCCGTCACCTTCTGGGAGTCGATGCTGGGCTTCGTGCTCGGCATCGTCATCGGGCTGCCGCTGGCGGTGCTGATCACCTGCTCGCCGCTGCTCGAGCGCACGCTCTATCCGCTGCTGGTGGCCAGTCAGGCGGTGCCCAAAGTGGCGCTGGCGCCGGTCTTTGTGGTGTGGTTCGGCTTTGGTCTGCTGCCCAAAGTGCTGATCGCTTTTTCCATCGCCTTCTTTCCGATCGTGGTGAACACCATCGCCGGGCTGGAACGCACGCCGCCCGACATGATCCGGCTGATGCGCTCGCTGGGCAGCTCGCCGTCCGAGATCTTCTGGCGCGTGCGCATCCCCATGGCGAGCCCCTATATCTTTGCCGGGCTGAAGATCTCTTCGGCCTTCGCCGTGGTCGGTGCCATCGTCGGCGAGTTCATCGCCGCCACCGACGGGCTGGGCTATCTGCAGATGGTCGCCAACAACAACCTGCAGATCCCGCTGCTGTTCTCCTGCCTCGTGATGCTCTCGGTGCTGGGCGGGGTGATTTATTACCTCGTGGTGGCGCTCGAGCTTCTGCTGCTGCCCGCGCCGCTGCGCGCCCTGCACGACAAGGAGCCGAAACAATGAGTGCCCTGATGCAATCCCCGACACCCGCGCAAACACCCGCACAGCCCTCCGCCCCCAGCGGCGCCATCAGCCTGCAGGGCATCGGCATGGAGTTCCGCCGCCGCGACACGGTGGTCACCGCGCTCGACGGCGTGTCGCTCGACATTCCCGCGGGCAGCTTCTGCTCGGTGCTCGGCCCCAGCGGCTGCGGCAAGAGCACGCTGCTGTCGCTGGTCGCCGGGCTCGCCGCGCCGACGCGCGGCACGGTCACCATCGACGGCAGTCCGCTGGACGGCGCCTTCCATGACGTGGGCATCGTGTTCCAGAGCGACGTGCTGCTGCCGTGGATGACGATCACCGAGAACGTGCTGCTGCCCGCCAAGGTCAAGCGGCAGGACATGCAGGCCGCCCGCGCCCGCGCGCAGGCGCTGCTCGACCAGACCGGGCTTGGCGATTTCGGCGGCGCCTATCCCACCGAGCTTTCGGGCGGGATGCGCCAGCGCGCCTCGATCTGTCGCGCGCTGCTGGCCGATCCGGCGGTGCTGCTGATGGACGAGCCCTTTGGCGCGCTCGACGCGCTGACCCGCGAGAAGATGCAGGCCGATCTCAACCGCATCTGCAGCGAGCAGGGCAAGACCGTGCTGTTCATCACCCATGACATCGAAGAGGCGGTGGCGCTGGCCGATCAGCTGGTGGTGATGAGCCCGCGTCCGGGCCGCATACTCAAGCACTATCAGATCGACTTCCCGCAGCCGCGCCGCCGCGAGACCCGGCGCGATCCGCGCTTCGAAGAGATCGTCGACGAGGTGCGCGCGCTCTTCCAGCAGACCGGCGTGCTATGAGCGGGCAGAGCCAAAGCGTGCCCGCCTCCGGCACCGCGGCCACAACCCCCATGCCCACACCCATGCCGCCCGCGGTCTGGGCGCTGGCGGCGGCGGCGGGGATCGTGGTGGCCAACAATTACTATGCGCAGCCGCTGCTGCACGAGATCGGCGGCGCGTTCGGCGTCGCCGATTGGGCGGCAAGCTGGATCTCCGGCCTCACCCAGCTTGGCTATACGCTTGGGCTGCTGCTGATCCTGCCGCTCGGCGACCGGATGGACCGGCGGCGGTTGGTGTCGGTGATGCTGCTGCTGTCCTGCGCGGCGCTGCTCGGCTTTGCCGCCATGCAGCACTATCCGGGCCTGCTGATCACCGGCTTCGCCATCGGGCTGGTTTCGATCGTGCCGCAGATCATGCCCCCGGTGGCGCGCAAGATCGTCGCGCCGCAGCAGCGCGCCAGCGCCATCGGGCGGGTCATGGCGGGGCTGCTGCTGGGCATCGTGCTGTCGCGCTTCGTCGGCGGCTGGCTGGGGCATCTGCTTGGCTGGCGCGCGGTCTATCTGCTGGCCGCAGCGGTCATGCTGGGGCTGCTGCTGGTGCTGCGCCGCGCCATCCCAGCGATGCCGCCCGATTACACCGGCAGCTACCTTGGCCTGCTGCGCAGCCTGCCGCAGCTTTGGCGCGCCCATGCCGATCTGCGGCGGCTGGCGCTGGCGGCGGCGCTGCAGTTCGGCGCCTTCAGCCTGTTCTGGTCGACCTTCGCCTTCCATCTCGCCGCGCTGCCGCAGCACTATACCGCCAGCATGGTCGGCAATTTCGCCCTCGTCGGCGCGCTTGGCGTGCTGGGGGCCATGGCCAGCGCACCGCTCACCCGCCGCCTGTCGCTGCGCGCGACGCTGGCGCTGTCGGGCGCGCTGATGGCGCTGGCCTTCCCGGTCTTCACCATGGCCGGGGCGCAGATCCTGTGGATCGTGCCCGGGGTGATCCTGCTCGATCTGGGGATGCAGATCAGCCACGTCAGCAGCATGACCCGCGTGCTGGAACTGGACGAGAGCGCCACCAGCAGGCTCAATACGGTCTATATGGTGGTGCGCTTCAGCGGCGCGGCGGCGGGCACGGTGACCGGCGGGCTGGCGTGGACATGGGGCGGCTGGCCCGGCGTGTGCCTCGTGGGAATGCTGGCCTGCGCCGCCGGTCTGTGGCTCAACTGCCATCAGGGGCGGCGCTGAACCGGATGGAGCCAAGGCAGGAACGCATGCGCAAGGAATGGCGGATCGAACCCGAGGACATCACCCCGGCGCGCACGATCATCCGCATGGAAGAGCAGGAACGGGCGGGCCAATTCGGCGGCCTGTTCGGCGATGGCCCGGACCCGGACGAGGAGGCCGAGCCCTCGCACATCCAGTCCATCGACCGCGCCTTCGCCATCCTCGAGACCATCGCCGCCAGCCGCACTCCGATGAAGCTCAAGGACATCGCCCAGCAGACCGGGCTGCGCACCACCACCTGCTTCAACCTGCTCGACGCGCTGGTGCGGCGCGGCTACGTGCGCCGCAATCCCTACCCTAAGGTCTATTACCTCGGGCGTAGGCTCTCGCGGCTGTCGCGCGGCGGTGGTGCGGCGGGGCTCGATCTGGAAAGCGCGGCGGCGGCGCGGCTGCGGCGGCTGTCAGACAGCACCGATCTGACCAGCGTTTTCACGGTGTTCCAGGGCCGCGATCTGACTGTCACCGCCTCGGCCCTGCCCGCGACGCCGAACGCCATTCCCTTGGCCGCTTATACCGAAGGGCTCGCCGGGGCGGCGCATGCCTCGGCGCTCGGCAAGGCGATCCTCGCGTGGCTGCCCGAGGCGCGCATCGCCGAGGTGGTCGCCAAACATGGTCTCACCGCCTTCAACGGCCGCAGCATCGGCTCGCTGGGGGAACTGGGCGAGAGCCTGCGGCAGATCCGCCGCCACGGCTTTGCGGTGGAAGACGGGGAATATATCGACGGCATCAGCGCGGTCGCCGTGGCGATCCGCGACGCGCAGGGCGGCGTGGCGGCGGCGGTGGGCTGCCTGTTGCCGCGCGATTCCGATTGCATTCTGCGCATCCGTGAGACCCGCGGGCCGCTGGCCGAGATCGCCAGCGAAATCGCCGGCATCCTCTAACCCCCCTCCCCTATAGCGCCACACGCCCCATGAGCGCCGCTTGGCGCATGGCGGCCCTACGGCCATCGGCCATTCCCTTTTGCCCGCAAAAGAGGCTATGGCCGCGCCCAACGCGAGGCTTCCGAGGAGAGAGAGATGTCGTATTTCCCCAAATGGCGCAGCACCACCGGCGCGGAGGTGATGCCCGACGAGAGGCTGCCCGGCGCGGCCTCGGTGCCGATGGGCATCCAGCACCTGCTGGCCATGTCCGGCTCGACCATCGTGGCGCCGATCCTCATGGGGTTCGATCCCAATGTGGCGGTGTTCTTCTCGGGCATCGGCACGCTGCTGTTCTTCATCATCACCGCCGGGCGGGTGCCCAGCTACCTCGGCTCGTCCTTCGCCTTCATCGCGGTGGTGCTGGCGGTGACCGGACAGGAGGGCGCGACCATCGCCCATGCGCTTGGCGGGATCATCGCCTGCGGCGCGCTTTACGCGCTGATCGGGCTGATCGTCATGGCGGTCGGCTATGGCTGGGTCGAGCGGCTGATGCCGCCCGTGGTCACCGGCACCATCGGCATCGCCATCGGCCTCAACCTCGCGCCGGTGGCAGTGGACCAGCTGAACGCCTTCGGCGCGCCCACCCCCTCGCACCTCACCGTGGCGCTGCTGACCGTGCTCTGCATGGCGATGGTCTCTTGCTACGGCCATTCCCGCACCCGGCGGCTGTCGGTGCTGCTGGCGCTGCTCTTTGGCTATGCGCTGGTGCTGGTGCTGGGCAACCTCATGGGCCTGATGACGCCGATCGACTTCTCTGCGGTCGCCGGGGCCGCTTGGTTCGGCCTGCCGAAGTTCCAGACGCCCGAGTTCCACTGGTCCGCCATCACCCTCATCGCCCCGGTGGCCATCGTGCTGGTGGCCGAGAACCTCGGGCACATCAAGGCGCTTGGTGCGATCACCGGCAAGGACATGGACCCTTACATCGGGCGCGGTTTTCTGGCCGACGGTCTGGCGACCATGGTCGCGGGCTCGGGCGGCGGCACCGGGGTGACCACCTACGCCGAGAACATCGGCGTCATGGCGATGACCAAAGTCTATTCCACGCTGGTCTTTGTGATCGCCGCTTTCGCCGCGATCCTGCTGGGCCTCTCGCCGAAGTTCGGCGCGCTCTTGCAGACCATTCCCGCGCCGGTTCTCGCCGGGCTGTCGGTGGCGGTCTTCGGGCTCATCGCCTCGGCCATGGCGCGCATCTGGATCGAGAACAAAGTGGACTTCTCGGACCCGCGCAACCTTTTCACCGCCGGTGTGGCGCTGATCTTCGGCGCCGGGGATTTCACCCTGCACATCGGGCAGTTCTCGCTGGGCGGCATCGGCACCTCGACGCTGACCGCGCTGCTGCTCTACCAACTGCTGGGCATTGGCCGCAAAGCCTGACACCCTCTCGTTCCGCGCGGCCCGGCGCTGCGCGGAGCACCCCACCAAAGCGGCTCACCAAAGCGGATCAGCCCCGCCCCAAAAGCCGCAGCAGGATGCGCGTGTCGTGGTCCTGCCCGCCAAAGAACACCGCCAGCACGCGGATCTCTTCGGCGCCATCATCCACATCGAAATAAAAGATCGCCCGCTCTTTGGTGACATGGCGCAGCGCCGTGCCCAGCTCGGGCCGCCGGGTGCCCTGATGCGGTGCCTGCCCCAAGCCTTCCATCGCCGCAAGGATCGCCGCCAGCCGCCGCTCGGCGATCTCGAAAGCCGCCTCCACAGACTCGCCAAGCGCCTCGGCGCTGCCCGCGATGAATTCGAAGATCAGCTCCAGATCGCGCGCGACCGCCGCCGCCCGCAGAACCCTATAGGCCACGCTCGGCCCGCTTGCGGGCGATCATCGCCTCGGTCCCCGCGCGCCCCTCGTCCAGCGCCACAAAGGCCCCGGCGCGCCGCGCGTCCAGCAATTGCCGCAGCGCCTCGGCCTGCTCGCTTTCCTGCCGCATCAGCTCGACCCCATGTTGCAGCGCCGCGCTGAGCGAGGGAAACCGCCCGCCCTGCACGAGGCTGCGCACATAGGCATCCTGCGCTTCGGTGAGTGAGATAGAGGCTTTGACGCTCATGGTGGGGCCCTCATATGCTACTGGGTAGTATATGGGCGCAGGCCCGCTGCGGTCAACGTGCGCGTGCATCAGGCCGGGGGCGGCCCTCTCTGCCGCCCCCCTACCCTTTCTCCGGGCCTCTCTAGTCGCCCGCCGTCTGCACCGGCGTGCCGACCAGAAACCCAAAGTCGCAACCCCTCTCGGCCTGTAGGATTTCCTCGGCGTAGAGCTTGGCATAGCCGCGCTCGGCGGTGGCCCGCTGCGGGGTGTGGCCCTCACGCCGTGCCGCCAGTTCCTCCGCCCCCACAAGCACCTCGATGCTGCGGTCCTTCACGCTCAGCCGCACCCGGTCGCCGCTGCGCAACAGCCCGATCGGCCCGCCCGAGGCCGCATCCGGCGAGACATGCAGCACGATGGTGCCATAGGCGGTGCCGCTCATCCGCGCGTCCGAGATGCGCACCATATCCTTGATGCCCTGCCGCGCCAGCTTTTTGGGGATCGGCAGATAGCCCGCCTCGGGCATCGCCGCGCCGCTGGTCGGCCCGGCGTTCTGCAGCACCAGCATGTCGTCGGCGGTGACGTCGAGATCGGGATCGTCGATGCGCTGCGAGAGATCCTCGAGCGAGGAAAAGACGATCACCCGCGCCTCCTTTTCAAAAAGCTTCGGGTCGGCCGCCGAGCGTTTCAGGATCGCGCCGTTCGGGGCGAGGTTGCCATAGAGCGCCACCAGCCCGCCGGTCTCGCGGATCGGATCGCTGGCCGGGCGGATCACCCGCCGGTCGACCCAGTCTTCCGCCGCCTCGATCCGGTCGCCGATGGTCTCGCCGGTGATCGTGCGCGCGTCGAGATGCAGTAGGTCGCGCAATTCCCGCATCACCGCCGGAATGCCGCCCGCATAGTGCAGATCCTCCATGTAGTAGTCGCCGGTGGGCTTGAGATCGACCAGCACCGGCGTGCGGTCGCTCAGCTCATTGAGCCGCCGCAGATCGAGCGGCAGCCCGGCCCGCCCGGCGATGGCCGCCAGATGCAGCACCGCGTTGGTCGAGCCGCCAAGCGCCAGCAGCACCGTCACCGCATTTTCGATCGCCTGCTCGGTCATGATGCGGGCCGGGGTGAGATCCGAGCCGATGAGGCCCATGGCGATGCGCCCGGTGTCCTCGGCCATGCGCAGCCGGTCGGCGCTGACCGCCGGAATGCCCGCGCCCATCGCGGGCATCATGCCCATCGCCTCGGTCAGGCTCGCCATGGTCGAGGCGGTGCCCATCACCGCGCAGGTGCCCGCGGTCGAGGCCAGCTTGCGCTCTACCGTGTCGATTTCCTGCTGGTCGATCTCGCCCGCGCGGAACTGCTGCCAGAAGCGGCGGCAGTCGGTGCAGGCCCCAAGCCGGTGCTCTTTATGGCGCCCGGTGGACATCGGCCCCGCCACCAGCTGGATCGCCGGAAGCCCCGCCGAGATCGCGCCCATCAGCTGCGCCGGCACGGTCTTGTCGCAGCCCCCCAGCAGCACCACCGAGTCCATCGGCTGAGCGCGCACCATCTCTTCGACGTCCATCGACATGAGGTTGCGGAATTTCAACGACGTCGGGGTCAGAAACACCTCGCCCAGCGAGATCGTCGGAAACTCCACCGGCAGCCCGCCCGAAGCCAGCACGCCGCGCTTCACCGCCTCGATCATCTCGGGGAAATGCCGGTGGCAGTTGTTGAACCCCGAGGCCGCATGGGCGATGCCGACGATCGGCCGGTCGAGCATCTCGCGGCTGTAGCCCATCGAACTGGCGAAGGACCGGCGCAGGTAGCGCGAAAAGGCCGGATCGCCGTAGTTGGTGAGGCCGCGGGCAATGCCCTGCCCCTTGGTCGTGTCGTTGGTCATGGCGTCCTTTCCGATCACGCGTAGCGCGTCTTCACGTATTTTGCTTCGAGATATTCGAGGATGCCGAGTTGGCCCCCCTCGCGGCCGAAACCGCTGTCCTTGACCCCGCCGAAGGGCACCTCGGCGGCAGCGAGCAGCATGTCGTTGACCCCGACCATACCCACCTCCAGCGCCTCGGCGGCGCGGCTGGCGGTCGAGAGCGAGCCCGAGAAGACATAGCCCGCAAGGCCAAAGCCGGTGTCATTGGCCAGCCGGATCACCTCGTCATGGTCGCGGAAGGGCACGATCGGGGCAACCGGGCCAAACGGCTCTTCGCGCAGGATCGCCGCATCCATCGGCACCCGGCCCAGCACGGTGGGCTCGAAAAAGAACCCCTGATTGCGCCCGGCGGGCACGCTGCCCCCGGCGAGCAGATCGGCCCCCTTGTCGAGCGCGTCCTGCACCAGCGCCGCCACCCGGTCGCGGCCGCGGGCGTTGGCCATCGGCCCCATCTGCACGCCCTCATCGGTGCCGCGACCCAGCTTCACCCCTTTGGCGACGCGCGCCATGGCCTCGGCAAAGGGCTCGTAGACGTCCTCATGCACGAAGAACCGCGTCGGCGAGATGCAGACCTGCCCGGCGTTGCGGAACTTGGTGGCGCCGCAAATCTCGCCCACGCGCACCGGATCGGCATCGGGATAGACCAGCACCGGCGCATGGCCGCCCAGTTCCATCGACAGTTTCTTGAGCCCCTGCGCGCTCTGCGCCATCAGCAGCTTGCCCACCGGCACCGAGCCGGTCAGCGAGACCTTGCGGATCACCGGCGAGGCGATGAGATGCGCCGAGATCTCGGCCGGATCGCCCAGCACCACGTTGAGCACGCCCTTTGGCAGCCCCGCCTCGACCGCGCATTCGGCGATATGCGCCATGCTCGACGGCGCTTCTTCCGAGGGTTTCACGATGATCGGACAGCCCGCCGCCAGCGCCGCCGCGACTTTGCGCGCGGGCAGAAGCGCCGGGAAGTTCCACGCGGTGAAGGCCGCCACCGGCCCGACCGGCGCATAGCTCACATCCAGCCGCACCCCCGGCTCGCGCCCGGCGAGCGTATGGCCGAAGATGCGCCGCGCCTCGTCGGCGTACCAGTCGAACTGATCCACCGCCGCCTGCCATTCGCCCTTGGCCTCGGCCAGCGGCTTGCCGGTCTCGACGCTCATGTCCCATGCGGCGCGCTCGGCGCGGTCGGCCATGCAGCGGGCGGTCTCGCGCAGCAGCGCGCTGCGCTGCCAGCCCGGCGTCGCCGCCCAGACCGGCGCCATGCGGTCGACGGCCTCCAGCGCGGCATCAAGCTCGGCGGTGCCGGCGCGCGGGATGGTGCCCAGCACGTCCTCGCTCACCGGATCGATCACCGCGATCTCGCCGCCGGAGGCGACCTCTTTCCATTGCCCATCGATGTGCAGGCCGAAGCTCTGGTAGACGGTCATGGTCTCTCCCTTTCCCGAAGGAGGGCACGCCGGGCGCACCCTCTGATGTCTGTCAAAGATGCTTGATGGCGGGCTCGCCCTCGGGCGCCGGGCGCACCGGCGCCCCCGCGGTGCCGCGGGCAAGGTTGCCCTGCACCTGCTGCACCAGTTGCAGCGCGCTGTAGATGCCCATGATGGCGCAGCAGAACGGCAGCGCGCCGTAGTACCAGATCTTGTTGATCTGCAGGATCGCCGTGGTCTCGCGCGCGTTCACCGCGTATTGCCAGCCATAGACCACCATGATCGCCGCGAAGCTCAGCGAGACGAGCTGCACGAAGACCTCGAGCCAGCCCTTCCACGCCGCGTCACCGGCGATGATCACATCGACCCGGTAGAGCATGCCGCGGCGCCACAGCGCCACGACCCCCAGCAGGATCATCCAGATCGTCGCCAGCTCGCCGATCTCGTCATAGGCGACAAAGGCGATCTCGGTGGCGCGGGCGATGACCCGGATCAGCAGCAGGACGAACAGCGTCGTGATCCCGGTGATCACCCCCCAGCGGGTGACCTTGTCCACGGCGGTGTCGAGAGCGGTGAAAATGCGTGTCAGTGTCAGCATGGTTCAGAACCCGAAGAGTGCGGGGACCCACATCACGAGGCCCGGCAGGAAGGTGATGGAGATCAGCACGACGGCGAGCGCGATCAGATAGGGCCAGATCTCCTTGATGATCTCGACCAGATCGACGCGCGCCACCTGCGCCACGGTGTAAAGGCAAAGGCCCACCGGCGGGGTGATCAGCCCGATCATCAGGTTGAGCACGACGATCACGCCGAAATGCACCGGGTCCACGCCCAGTTGGATCGCCACCGGCAGCAGCATCGGCATGCAGATGATCATCACCGCGATGCCCTCGATGAACATGCCAAGGATCAGCAGGATGAGGTTGATCATGATGAGGATCGCCCAAGGCTGATCGGTGATGCCGAGCATCGCGTCGACCACCGCGTTGGGCACCTGCTGCTGCACCAAAACCCAGCTGAACGGCGCGGCGGCGGCCATGATGAACAGCACCTGCACCGTCTGCTGGCCCGACACCCAGAAAATCTCGGGCAGGTCGGTGATCTTCAGCTCGCGGTAGAAGAACACGCCGACGATGATCGCATAACCCGCCGCCAGCACGGCGGCCTCGGTGGGGGTGACGATGCCCAAAAGCAGCCCGCCGACCACGAAGATCGGCATCACCAGCGCGGGCAGCGCGCCCAGCACGGTCACCGCGCTTTCGCGCAGGCCGGGACGCTCTTCGAGGCGCGGCAGGTTCTTGGCGCGCGCGGTCAGCGCGATCACCGCCATCATGGCGAGGCCCATCAGCAGCCCCGGCATGATCCCGGCAAGGAACAGCGCCCCCACCGAGACATTGGCGATGCTGCCGTAGATGACGAAGGGAATGCTCGGCGGCACGATCGGGCCGATGGTCGACGAGACCGCAGTGATCGCGGCGGCGTAGCGCGGCGAATAGCCCGCGTCCTTCATCGCCTTCACCTCAATCAGCCCCAGCCCCGCGGCATCGGCCACCGCCGAGCCCGACATGCCCGAGAACAGCATGCTGCCCACCACGTTCACATGGCCCAGCCCGCCGCGCACCCGGCCGACAAAGACCAGCGCGGTGCGGAAGATGCGGTCGGTCATGCCGCCGGTGTTCATCAGGTTGCCGGCGACGATGAAGAAGGGGATCGCCAGCAGCGGAAACGAGGTGGTGCCGACATAGAATCTCTGGATCAGCACGGGCAGAAGATCGGGGCCCACGGCCCACCACATCGTGCCCACCGCCAGCATGGCGAGCGCGATCCCGATCGGGGTTCCGATCAGGATCAACAGCACCAGCGCCGACATGATCACGGCAACGGTCATGATACCGGCCTTTCTTGCAAGAGGGGGTTGGACCGGCGGCGCGGCGCGCCACCGGCCGTCACGGGATCACGAGGTGCGGGCCGCCTCGACGTAGCCCATCCACTCGTCCCAGGTCTCGCCGCCGATGCGCTCGCGCAGACGCTCCCACGCCGGACCCATCATGTCGCGGAACGGGCCGGGGTCGGGCCGGGTGACCTGCACGCCCTCGGCCTCCATCTTGGCGAGCATGTCCTCTTCGCCCGCCTGCACCTCGGCCTGCGCCTCCTTGCCCGCCTTCAATGCCTCTTCCGACAGGATCGCCCGATGCTCGTCCGACAGCCCGTCGAGGCTGCGCGGGTTCCCGGTCAGCATGAAGGAGGTGTAGACATGGCGCGTCGTGGCGATATGGCTCTGCACCTCGTAGAACTTATTGGCGTAATCCACCGAGATCGGGTTGTCCTGCCCGTCCACCGTGCCGCTCGACAGCGCAAGGTAGAGCTCGCCGAAGGCGATGGTCTGCGTGTTCGCGCCAAGCGCCTCGAAGGTCGCCTGAATCGACAGCTCGGGCGGCACCCGCAGCTTCAGCCCCTTCACGTCGTCGGGGGTCATCACCGGGCGGCGCGAGTTGCTGAGCGCGCGGAAGCCGTATTCGAAGTTGGCGATCCACGCGAGGCCGTTGCGCTGCAGGAACGCGTCGAGCCAGGGCCGCGCGGTCTCGCCCAGCACGCGGTGCGCGTGCTCGTAGCCGTCGAACTGATAGGGGATCTGGATGACCCCGGCGCTCTTGTCCTGCGCTTCAATGTTGGGCGGGTTGAACATCACCAGATCGATCGCGCCCATCTGCGCCTGTTTCACCGTCTCGGGCGGCGAGCCGAGCGCGCTGTTGGGGAAGATGGCGATGGACAGCTCGCCCCCCGTGCGCTCTTCGATGGCGGCGGCCATGCGTTCGGCGGCCTGATAGGACGGATGCGTCGCGCCCAGCTGGTGCGAGAGCTTCAGCTTGGTCTTGGCTCCGGCCAGCGCCGGGCGCACGCCCAGACCCGCCGCCAGCGACAGCGCGCCGGCCCCTTGCAAGAATCCTCTCCGGTTCAGACTAAATCTGTTCATTGGTCTTCCTCCCTTTTTGTGTGATCGGGGGCGCGGTCTACACGACCGGGGCTCCCTGCGCGCGCGCCATCAGCGCATCGAAGTCCGCGCGGCAGTCGCGCAGCACCTCATCGGCTCCGCGGGCATCCCCCGCGAAGAAATGGCTCTCATGTTCGATCGAGACCGCACCGCGATAGCCGCCCTCCAGCAGCACCCGCAGCATCGCCGTCAGGTCGATTCCGCCCTCGCCCAAGGGCACGAAGCGGAAATCCTCGGGACCGCCCACCGCGTCCTTGAGGTGCACATGGGCGATATGCGGCAGCAGCGCCTTGGCCGCCTCGGTGGTGTCGTCGCCCATCGGGTGATAATGCGACGGATCGAAGTTGATCTTCAGCCCCGGCGCCGCCTCCAGCGCTGCCAGCGCGGTTTGCACCGTGCCGATCTGCCGCCCGACAATGGCCTCGAGCGCCAGCGTCAGACCGCGCCGTTCGGCATCCTCCACCGCCACCGCCAGCGAGCGGTGCAGCGCGGCGATCCCGGTCTCCTCCCCCGGGATCACATGCACCAGACCGATACCCAGATCGACGGCGCGATCCATCATCTCGCGGCCCCATGCGAGCGCGGCATCGCGCCGGTCGTCCCGGCTCGAGCCAAAGTCGCAATGGTGGATGCACAGGGCCGAATACGGCCCCATGCCCGCCAGCTTGTCGATCACCGCCCGCGGGGTGTCCGGCGTGATATGCGCCGGGCCCCAGGGCAGCAGCTCGCCGTTGAGCTCGACCATCTCGTACCCGTGGTCGCGGATCTTCCGCACCGCCTCGAGCACCGGCAGGTCGCTCAGAAAGCCCGTGTGGAACGACAGCGGCAGGGTGATCTGGTCCGTCATGGTCTCAGCCTTCCTCGAAGATCTTCAGCGCCTCGGTGCCGATCTCGGTGTCGCCGGTCCAGTGTCCGCCCGAACAGCCGATGGCGCCGATGATCTGCCCGTCCACGACGATCGGCTGACCGCCGCCATAGGTGATCATCCGGTGCACCACGCCGGGCACGCCGATGCGCAGCGGCTCGTCGCTTTGCATGATCTCCTGCCACTTGTGGGTCGGGATATGCGAGACGGCGGCGGTATAGGCCTTGTCGATGGCGATCTGCCCGGCGGCGGGGTTGGTGGCATCCATCCGGCGGAAGGCCATCAGGAAGCCGCCATCATCGACCACCGCAACGCAGACCGACTTGCCGATCTTCTCGGCGTGGGCAAAGGCGCGGTCGATCAGCGCCTCGGCGGCGGCCAGCGTGACAACGGCCTTGGGGCGGGTGAGCGCGGTCATGGTCATGTCCTCGGGCATGGCTCAGGCACTCCGGACTTGGGTTGCGGGTTTGGCGTATTGTTCGGCCGAAAGCTCCATGCGCTCGCGCATCGCGCCTTCTAGCGCCTGACTGCCCGCCGCGGTGAAGGGCAGCGACAGATCCTTGCCGCGCGCCACCAGCAGCGCGTTGAAGAGGTCCTTGTCGAAGAAGCGGAACAGCTCTTCACTGCCGGTCAGCGGGTGGTTGTGCAGCAGCCGGTCGTAATTGCCCCAGACCTGACAGACCCAGCTGTCGGAGGTGGTGTCGGTGGCGAAATCGGCCAGCAGTTTCTCGTCGATGCCATGGGCGCGGGCGACGCGCATCGCCTCCATCGCCGCCAGCCAGTTGCCGAAGGTCATCATCTGGATGGCAACCTTGGTGGCCGCGCCAAGACCCAGCTCGCCCATATGTTCGGTGCGGCGCGAGATGGCGTCGAAGTAATCGCGATTGGCGTCGATCACCGCCTTGTCGCCCCCGGCCATGACCGCCAGATCGCCCTCGCGCGCCCGCAGATCGCCGCCGCTCACCTGCGCGTCGATCAGCTTCAGCCCGCGCGCGTCGCATTCCTTGCCAAGCGCGAGGATGGTCTCGGGCAGCACGGTGGAATGCACGATCAGCACGGTGCCGGGCTTGGCCAGCTCCAGCAGCCCGCCCGCGTCGCGGAACAGCCGGTTGAGCTGCGCGTCATTGACCACGGCGACGCCGATGGTCTCGCACTCCTCGCAAAGCTGCGCGTTGCTCTCGGCAAAGCGCGCCCCTGCGGCGAGGCATTCGGCGGCCTGATCCTTGCGCAGGTCGCGCACCAGCACGTCGAGATCGGCGCGCAGCATCGACAGCACCATCGGGGTGCCGATATTGCCGACACCGACAAAGCCTACGGTTCTCTTGCTCATCTTGTCCTCCCTTTCGAGGTCTTCGAGTTTCAGGGTCAGAGCGATTGGCGCAGCCAGCGCGACTGCACGTCCTCGACCCAGTTTCCGACGTTCCACTTGCCCCAGCTTCCCATGCCCGCGCGGGGCTCCTCTCCGCTGTAGACGGGAACATGCAGGACGCTCAGCCCGTCATGGGCCTGTCCCTGTTCCAGCGCGGTGCGCAGCGCGTCCGCGGTGCCTCCGACGCTCAGGCTCAGCACGCCAGAGACCGATCCGGCCATCTGGGCGTAATCCACGGCGACCCCGTCATTGGTGCGGAAGTCGCGTCCGTATTGGGCCAGTTGCAGGCTGCTGATCGCGGCCATGCGGCGGTTGTCAAAGATCACGATCATCCCGCGCAGCCCGTGCTCGACCCCGTCGATCAGCGCCTGCGGGTTCATCATGAACGAGCCGTCGCCGGTGAAGGCGATGACGTAATCGGGCGTATCGGCGATCGCCGAGGCGAGGATGCCGCTGGTGGCGAACCCCATGTAGCTGGCCCCGGTCTCGGTGAAGGTCTGGCCGCTGCGGCTGTCGGCGACGATCTGAAAGCCATTGGCCTGCACGTCGCCCGCATCGAAATATTTCACCGCGCCGATGGCATTGGCGAACTCCGACACGATGCCGATGGCGGCGGGCTGCGCCAGAACCGGGGCCTGCCACACCGGATCGACCTGCGGCGGCAGCGCCAGACGCTCGGCCTTGAAAGCCCCCCACTCGGCCTTGCGCGCGGCACACTCCTCCAGCCATTTTTCCTTGCCGGGATCACCGGTCCGCGCCTCCAGCGCCGCGGTCAGCCGCCGCGCCACCGCGCCCAGATCCCCCAGCAAAGAGATCGTGTCGTTGTAGTGCATGGCGTCGCCCGCATCGGCGTTGAGGTTCACCACCGCCCGCGCCCGCGGGTAGCCGATGCCCGAGCAATCCGCCTGACAGACGGCGCGCGAGCCCGCGACGATCACCAGTTCGGCGTGCTCCATGGCGAAGTTGCCGCTCAGCGAGCCCTTGGAGCCGCCGACATGCATGTTCAGCGGGTCATCGTCGGCGAGCACCCCGGTCGAGCCCGGAGACAGCACGACAGAGGCACCCGCCGCCCGCGCCAGCGCGCGGATCTCGGCGTCGAAGCCACGACAGCCGCCGCCCGCCTTCAGCACCACCCGGTCGGTGCGGGCGATCAGCTCGGCGGCGCGGGTGATCGCCCCCTCCCCTTCCGGTGCCAGCGGCTCGAAAGCGGGCCGCGCCGGGAAGCTGGCGAGGTTGAACTCGGCCACTTCGGGCTGCACGTTGATCGGCAGATGCAGATAGAACGGCCCCGCCTTCGCGGGGGCAAAGACCTTCTGCCCACCCCGGCGTAGCGCGTCGCGCAGCGCCTGCGGCCGCCACAGCATATAGCTCTCGCCCATCAGCGCGGTCATGCGCGGATAAAGCGCCTGTTCGGCCTTGGGGATCTGCTGCATATTGTAGCCCTCGCCCAGCGTCGTCTCGTCGCCGTAGACATGCCACACGCCCACGCCGTTCGAGGCGGCGGCGAGCGAGCCCGCCATGGCCTGCAGCGCGCCCGGCCCGATCGACGTCACCAGCGCCGGAACCTCGCCGTAGTGCCACGACAGCGCGGTGGCGGCATGGGCCATCTCCACCTCGTTGCGGAAGTTGTAGGTCTGGGTGACGCCGGCCTCGGTGTAGATCCGCAGCACCTCGCCCAGATCGGTCGAGCCATGGCCGAAGATCGCCAGATATTTGCGGGTGCCCTGCTTCAGCAGCCCCAGCACCAGCGCCTCGCTCAGCGACAGTTCGGCCAGTTGCGGCAATGTGCCTTCGGCCAGCGCTTCCTCGAACCCGCCGCTGGCGGCGATCGCTTCGGCGCGCGCGCGCGTTCCTTCGGCGCCGGACAGCGCCGCCGTGATCTTCACATCCTGTTTGTTCATTGTCCTGTCCGCCTCTTACGGGTCGTAGCGGGAAAGCGAGAGCGACCGGGCGGCGCTGAGCACCTCCTGCCGAACCAGCGAAAGATGCGCCTCGGTCGCGCGGTTGATCGGGGTGGAGACGCTGAGCGAGGCCATGACCTTGCCCTTCACGTCGAGCACCGGCGCACCGATGCAGACCACGTAAAGTTGGAATTCTTCGCGATCCATGGCGCAGCCGGTGGCGCGCACCTCCGCAAGCTCGGCCAGCAGTGTGTCGATGTCGGTGACCGTGTGGCTGGTAAAGGCCTTCATGCCATGCTGCGTGGTCAGCCGCCGCACCTCGGCCTCGGGCAGCCCCGAGAGCAGCGCCTTGCCGGTGGCGGTGGCATGCATCGCGGTGGATTTGCCGATCGAGCCGCTGTCGACCCGCAGCGCATGCAGCGCGTCACGCTTGACCAGCGTGATCATCTCATCGCCCTGCAGCACGGCAAGGTGCACCGCCTCTTCGGTGGTCTGGTTGAGCGCGTCCAGCACCGGGCGCGCCCGGCCCGGAAGTTCGGCCTTGATGTTGACCGCATCGGCGATCAGCACCACCTGCGAGCCCAGCATGTAGCGGCCCCGCGCGGTGCCCGGACGCACGTAGTTGCGGGCGATCAGCGTCTTGATGATGTGGTGGCAGGTCGAGGCATTGAGCCCCAGGTCCTCGCAGATCAGCGCCAGCGTGACCTCGCCGCGATGGCGGGCGATGGTCTCGAGGATCGCCAGCGCGCGGTCGACGGATTGGATCGTCTTCTCCGGCGGCGCGGCCTGATCCCTGATGCTCAGGTCATTCGACATCTGCAGTTCCTCCCTGCCCCGAAAGCTGCAGGAGGCGGGCGCGTCGCTCCAGATCTTTTTCATATCGTGGAGGCGATTTCATATTGTGAAAGATAATGTATGCGTATTCATAACCCCCCTGCCCTATCGAGACGGGCCGCTAATCCCCTCCCCGCAAAGGCTTTTCCCGCACAAAAGAAGACCGGCCGCGCGCTGCGCGACCGGTTTCCCGGGGGTGCGGTGCCCCCGTCCCCGCGTGGTCCCCAGTTCCGCGACCAGGGCCCCCGCATGCCGAGTCAGGCGACGAGAAGATCTCCAAGCTCGCCTGCATACAGTGTTGGGTAATTGCTCGAGAACGCATCGAGCCCGGTGGGCACGGCGGTGAAACTGGCCGTCCCGTCGTTGATCAGCACGAACGTGTCGGCGCTCTCCTCGGCGACGAGGATCAGGTCAATGTCGCCATCGCCGTCAAAGTCGCCCTGCGCGGTCAACTCGCCCACAAGGCTGGGATCGAGCGAGGCCACCTCGATCGACAACTCGCCCTCCTCGAGCGGGAACTCGAACAGCCGCAGCCCCGGATCGAGCCCCGCAGAGGCGTCCTCGATGCTTGCGCCGACCATCTCGAGCTTGCCGTCACCGTCATAGTCACCGATCTGCAGGAAGCCGATGCCGTTGAGCTCGCTCTCGGGGAAAGACGGGGCAACCGCCGCCGCGTCCCGCGCGCCGGTGCCGTCATTGATGTAGGTGTAGATGCCGCCGCCATCGCTAATCGCCACAAAGAGCACATCCAGATCGCCATCGCCGTCGAGGTCGGCAGGGATCTCGGTGCTGTTGCCATCGTCGCTGGCACCATAGCTCCCCACCGGATCGAAACCGCCCGCACCGTCGTTGATCATCACCAGCGTGCTGCTGAAATTCCAAGAGACGCTGAGCAGCAGGTCGAGCTTGCCGTCATCATTCATATCGGCGAGCCCGGCGAAATTGCCGCCTTGGCTGAGCTCATAAACCTCGTCCGGCACCGGCAGTTCGATCAGGTTGAACGTGTCGTCCCCGGCGTTGTCAAAGATCATGATCCTGCCCGCGATGAGCGACACCGCGGCAAAATCCACGTCGCCATCGCCGTCGATATCCCCGGCGTCGCCGGTCTGCAGGATCTGCCACAGCCGGTCGACCTCTGAAGCGGGATAGCCGTAAAGCCCCGCAACGAAGCTGGTGCTGTCGCTGGTGGTCTCGGTAAAGCCGCCGCTGCCGTCGTTTTCATAGACGGTGGTCACCACCTCAAAGACGAACTCATCCGCCGGAGAGGTGGCCTCGGGCAGCGGGAAGGGATCGACAACCGCCACGTCGAGAAAATCGAGATCGCCATCGCCATCCATGTCCACCGCGCGCAGCGTGCCATCCGGCGTGACCCCGGTGGCCAGTTCGGTGAAACCGCCGCTGCCGTCGTTCAGCGCCACATAGACCTCGCCGTCGCGCAGGTACCACAGATCGAGCGTCGCCGGAGCGCTCGGCCCGCTCGCGCCCGGCTCGACACTGGTGAACTGCAGATAATCGACGCGCAGCGGCTCGCCGCCATCGCCCTGCCCCACCAGTTCAATCGTGTCGCCCGCCTCCAGCGCCAGCCCTTCGATCACTTCTTCCACAAGGCTCGCGCGGCTGGCGATGCTGGCCCCGCCGGTGCCGTCCCAGTCAAAGCTCGCCACTTCCGCGCCATTGACCAGTACCTGCAGCCACGAGACGCCATCGGTCTCGTCGAAATAGCCGATGGTCAGATCGAAACTGCCGGTCTGCTGCACGCTGTAGCTGGCGCGCGCCTCATCGCCGCTGGTGTGCTGCAGCATTTCACGCCCCGAGGCCGCGCCGTTCGACTTGACGCTGAAGCCCGAGACGATCTGCAGGTCCTCGGCCTCGATCACAAAGCTCTCGCCAAGCGATGGGGCGGCGGCGGCAGAGATCTCCACATAATCGGTGCGCAGCGGCTCGCCGCCGTCCCGAGCGCCGCGCAGTTCGATCATATCGCCCGGTGCCAACACCAGCCCGGTCACCGTATAGTCAGCCTTGGAGGCGGCGGTGACGATGGCATCGCCGGTGGTGCTGTCCCAGTCAAAGCTCGCGACCACCGTGCCATTGACCAGCACTTCCATCATCGAAACCCCGTCGGTCTCGTCGAAATAGGCCACGGTCAGATCGTAAAGCCCTGCGACACCGTCAAAAACGCCCCCCGCCTGCGCGCTCGCGCCGGTCGCCTGCAGATAGGCATCGCCCGACGGATGCGGGTTCGAGGCGACGGCGAAACCGGCACCAATGCTCAGCGCCTCGGCTTCGGTGAGGCCAAGGCTCAGAGTGGCTGTGGGGCTGAAGTCGGGGAAGGAAAAGACGGAACTCTGCGACAGGGCAGCGGGCATAGATGTGCCTCCGAAATCTACAAAATTGAATCGGTCAAAAACGGCAGTGAAATGAATGCGACCGAAATTGGCCGAAAAATGAATGGGGACAGAGTGCGCGGAAGCCGCGGCCACGTCAACTCAGTGCCTTGTGTCGGCAGAAGTTTGCGCAGGTTCAACGCCCGGCGAGAGCGCTCAGGGTCAGGTGACCACCTGCACCTCATCCACGCCGCCATCGACGGCACGGCAGGCGCTCAGCAGGCGCGCGCCCAGATGCCCCGAGACATAGCTGGCGTGGAACCGCGAGGGCGCGACCAGCACCAGCCGCCCCCCTGCCCTCTCGCGCCGCTCCAGCGCGGCGAACCACGCGGCGTAAAGCGCCGGGTCCTCGCCATGCAGCACCGCGCGGGCCAGACCCCACTCGCTTTCATCCGCCAGATTGGGCGCGGGAATTTTTCCCTTCACCGGGAGAGGCACCACTTTCTCATCCACTGGCTCGCTGCCACTGAGCCGCTGCTCGAGATCGGGACCCACGTCGCCCCAGCGCGTGCGGCTGTCTTCGAGGATGCGCTCGATGGCGAGGGAATATTCGCTGACCCGCCCGCGCGCGCCCTGCCGCTTCACCTTCAGCCAGCCCATGGCGCGCAGCTTGGCCATCTCGCGTTTCACCGTGCGCTCGTCCACCAGCCACAGCCGGGCGATCTCGCGCTGGCCCACGGCCAGTTCGTCGCGGGCCCAATTGTAGCGCGCGGTCACCAGCGTCATCAGCCGCAGGACCAGACGCTGACGGCCCTTGTCCTGCGCCAGCGCATAGGCTCCCATGACGGTGAGCAGGTCGTATTTCATCGCGGCGGCGTTGCGCCCGGCCGCTTTCGTGGCAAGCATGTCCCTGCCCTCGTGTTTCCTGCCGCCTGTGTGCGGTGCCTCGAGTATGCGGGCTCTTTCGGCCCGTTGCGTCTTTGCCAAGGAGAGCGTGCGGTGATCGGACCGAAAACGCAACGCTCTTTCCCGAGCCTGTGCCATTTGCGTCCGGTTTCTCGATTCTGTCAAGCCGGGGTCCGTTTTGGCTCCAGACCCAAACCCATTTTCGAATGAAAATATCGGTAGTCTGGTATAGGGGGACACTCAGGGAGTCCCCTATTTCGCCAAAAATGTCCCCCAATATGTGGGGGAGACCCAGAATGTGTCCCCCATTATCCGACCCTGACTCCGGGTGAGTCGCGGGGCTGAGGCCGAATCGGACTCCCTTTGGTGCAAGGGGCCGCGGCGCTGAGGACACAGGCAAATCCACGATTTCCGCGAATGCCTTATTAAACAGTAATAGCTTTTGCCTTGAATGCAAATTCAGCGTAAATTCCTGCCCATCGGAAATTAGCGTCCAGCGGTTTCGCCGAAGCTGTCCCCGCGGGGACAACAGGCGCAACGGCGCTCTCTCCGGAGGGGCAAATCCAGACTGTCCCCGTGGGGACAGGTGCAAATCCGGGTGTCCCCACGGGGACAGACATAAGAGTGTCCCTACGGGGACGGGTCCAATTTGTCCCCACGGGGACAGGCACAAAACGTCCCCACGGGGACAGGTGCAAAACCGGGTGTCCCCGCGGGGACAGACATAAGAGTGTCCCCGCGGGGACAGCAGGCAAAGCGTCCGCAGTGGCGCGACAACATGAAAGTGTCCCCGCGGGGACAGGAGGCAGGATGTTTACACATGAAGACCTTGCGCGGCTGCAGGCGCAGTCGCTGAAGATGCAGGGATGGATCCGGCAGCAGACCTTCTCGCCCGAGATGGAAAAGACCCTGCGCCGGTTCTCCAGCTGGGAGGTGGCCGAACTGATCCTGCAGGTGAACCAATCCACCCTGCGCGGCCGCATGGCCGCCGACCCGCATCTGCCGCAGGGGCTGGTCGAAGAGGATGGCCGCCAGCGCTGGTACTCGCTCGAAGAGATCAACGAGATCCGACGCAAGCTGAAGGTCAACCGCAAGAGCCTGATGCCGCCCCGCCCCGCGAAGAAACGCGCCTTCCGCGTCGCTATCTCGAACTTCAAGGGCGGCGCGGGCAAATCCACCGTGGCGCTGCATTTCGCCCATGCCGCCGCGCTTGATGGCTACCGGGTGCTCTGCGTCGACTTCGACCCGCAGGCGACGCTCAGCCACTCTATGGGCCTGTCGGACATCACCGAGGAATACACCGTCTGGGGCATCATGGCCCGCGACCTGATCCGCGAGACCGAACGGATGAACGCCGCCACCCGCGGCGCCGAAAGCGGCTCTTCCCTGCCCGAGCGGCGGCTGCCCGAGGCGATCACCTCCATGGGGCTGCGCGACCTGCGCGCCGCCGACTTCATCAAGCCGACCTCCTGGCCGACGATCGACATCATCCCCTCCTGCGCCAATGCGGCCTTTGTCGAGTTCGCCTCGGCGCAATACCGGCACCTCAACCCCGAGTGGTCGTTCTTTGCCGCGGTCAGCCGCTACCTCGACAGCCTGCCGCCGGATGCCTACGATCTGGTGATCTTCGACTGCCCGCCCGCCATCGGGTACCAAAGCATGAACGCGGTCTTCGCTGCCGACATGCTCTATATCCCCTCGGGGCCGGGCTATTGGGAGTATGATTCCACCACCTCCTTCATCGGCCAGCTCAGCGAAGCGCTCGGCGATCTGTCGGGCTTCGAAGGCGTTGTCCCCGCGGGGACACTCACCCTGCCCAAGGCGTTCCTCGATGTGCGCTTCCTGCTGACCCGCTACGAGAGCGGCAATGATCTGCACCGCGCGATGCGGCAAGCTTTCCAGAAGGTCTGGGATGAGAGGATGACCGAACACCCGATCGAGATGACCCGCGCCGTCGAGCAATCCGGCCGCTTCCTCAGCTCGATCTATGAAATCGACTATCGCGAGATGACCCGCGAGACATGGCGCCGGGCGCGCGCCTCTTTCGACCGCGCCTATGAGGAGTTCCGCAGCCACGTGCTGACCGCGTGGGACAAGCTGGAGGATGAGGCATGAGCAAGCGACGCGGTTTCGACATCGACTTTCCCGAAACGCCCGATGGGGTCTACACCGGCGGCGGGCGCAAGACCGCGAGTGACGAGTCGGCGCGACCTTCTGTCCCCGCGGGGACACGGCGCGGCCCGATGGCGGCGGCGATCAGCGAAAACGCCGAAGCGCTGCGCGACCGCGCCGAGGCCGAGCGCGCGATCCGCGAAGAGAACGACCGGCTGGCGCATGACTATGTGCGGCTGAAGCGGGCAGGGCTGATCACCGATCTGGTGCCGATCGACGCGGTGCTGACCACCAAGCTCACCCGCGACCGCGCCGCCGGGCCGGACCCCGAGATCGAGGAACTCAAGGCCTCGATCCGCGAGGTTGGCCTGTCGAACCCGATCCGCGTCGAGCCGGTGGGCGATCACTTCGAACTGGTGCAGGGCTTCCGGCGTCTGTCGGCCTTCCGCGAGCTGTATGCGGAAACCGGCGACGAGGCTTACGCCCGCATCCCCGCCGGGCTGGTCGCCTCGGGCGAGGCGCTGGTGGGTCTCTACCGCAAGATGGTCGACGAGAACCTCGTGCGCCGCGGCATCTCCTTTGCCGAAATGGCGCAGCTGGCGCTGAGCTTCGCGCGCGATCCGGCGACCGACACCACCGACATCGAAGAGGCGATCACCCTGCTCTACGCCTCCGCCGGGCGGCAGAAGCGCAGCTACATCCGCCATTTCGCCACGCTGCTCGAAGAGCTCGGCGGCGAGCTGCGTCACCCCGAGGCGATCTCGCGACAGCTGGGTCTCGATCTGGTGAAGCGCATGGGCGACGAGCCGGGCTTCTCGGCGGGGCTGAAAACCATGCTGGCCGGGCAGGGCGAGGTCTCGTCCGATTACGAGGTGGCGCGGCTGACCGACGCGGTGAAATCCGCGCCCAAGGCGACGCCGAAGCCGAAAGGGTCCAGCGCCAATGCCGCCGCCAAAACGACGCTGCGCTGCACTGTCCCCGCGGGGACAGTCCGCTGCGCGGCGCGCGACGGCAAGGTGGAGCTGGCGATGGAGCGGGACTTCTCGAGCATCGACCGGCACCGGCTGGAGGCGGCGGTGGCGGCCTTCATGGCGGCGCTCGACGACTGACGCAGCGCGTCATTGCCAGCAGGGCATCGCCCCTGTCCCCGCGGGGACAGGGGTTTTTTTGTGCCTGCTTGGTGCCGCGCAAGACCCAGTGCGGCCCACGTCTGGCCCAGGGCTCAGCGCTCTGTCCCCGCGGGGACAGGGGCGCAAACGGGGGCTCTGCCCCCGGCCGCACAGCGGCCTCCCCCGGGATATTTTTATCTAGACGAAGCGGCGGGCGCGGGTCTGTCCCCGCGGGGACAAGGCCCAAAGAGGCGCCGCCGCATCTGGCCATTGGGCAAGTGTCCCCGCGGGGACAGCGCAGATTTGGCGCGCGCCTTGGCCGTGGCAGAGGGCTCTTTCTGGGGCGGGTGATCACGTGTCCCCGCGGGGACAGACCCCGGCAAAGGCTCTCTGAGCGCTGGCGCATCGACCGGCTTTCTCTCTGTCCCCGCGGGGACACCTCCGGCCTAGGTCCTTCCTCTTGGCAGAAATATCCCGGGGGAGTCCGCCTTCAGCGGACGGGGGCAGAGCCCCCACACTCTCTGACATGGACGTTCATTGCATGACTGTCCCCGCGGGGACACCTAGGGCCTCCGCCGCTTCGTCTAGAGGTGAATATCCCGGGGGAGGCCGCTATGCGGCCGGGGGCAGAGCCCCCATTACGCTCGATCTGGGCGCTCGGCGCGGGGCTGTCCCCGCGGGGACAGACAGGGGACGGGCTTTGGCGGCTTCGCACTGTGGCAGGCTTCAGGCCGCGGATCAGACTTCTGTCGCCGCGGGGACAGCGGGCGTCTTGCAGGTATTATGTTAAATTAATACGTACCCGCGCCCGCGGCCCGTTCGCCCTTCACGGCGTAGCAAAGCAGCAGCCCGAAGGCCCCGAGATAGCCGAGCGTGGCGATCGAGGGGAACTCCCCGCGCATCGACAGCGCCGCCATCAGGCTGTCGAACCGGCCTGGCACCGAGGCGCCGAATACCGCGAGACCGCAGGCGCTCCAGCAGCAGACCGCGAGGGCGATCTTGCCGCCAACCCCGGCGAAGCGCGCGGCGTCGGGCAGCAGCAGCGCCAGCGCCATCCCCAGCGCGCAGAGGTCGTAATCGTAGTTGTAGGGGCTCACCGCATAGCTCGACAGCAGCGCCACGCCGAGCAGCCGCCGTGGCTGCCAGCGGCGCAGCGCCAGAGCCGCCACCAGCCCGAGCGCCAACGCCGCCACGCTGGCCTGCGCGGCGAAGGCGAGATCGGCGGAGGCGCCGGAGTTGCGCAGCCCGGCGTAGACCGAACTCATGCGGAACAGCGGATAGCGCCCCTCGGCCAGA
Organism: Salipiger sp. CCB-MM3; assembly: GCF_001687105.1. Lineage (NCBI taxonomy): Bacteria > Pseudomonadati > Pseudomonadota > Alphaproteobacteria > Rhodobacterales > Roseobacteraceae > Salipiger > Salipiger sp. CCB-MM3. Next base: position 36,292 of record NZ_CP014600.1, on the reverse strand, counting down.
TAGGTCCCGGAGTCCCGCGCGCTTTGCGCCACCACGGCCCAGATGCCGGGGCCGAAGGCCAGCGTGGCGGCGGCGACCGCGGCGAGGGTGACGGCCACCGAGACCGCAAGAACCTTCCAGCGTCCGGTCATCAGCGCGTGCAAGGCGAGGCCAACGGCGAGATGCGGCTTGATCGCCATCAGCCCCAGCGGCACGCCCGCCGATCCAGAACCGGTGCCAGAACCGGTGCCAGAGCCAGAACCGGTGCCGCGCAGCGCCAGCAGCGCGTAGCTGCCCACCAGCGCGGCGGTCATCATGCCGTTCTGCCCGGTCAGCAGCGTCACCATCAGCGCAGGCAGCACCAGCACCAGCGCGGCGTCGAAATGCACCCCGGCGAGCCGTTTCAGCACCCAGAGGAACCCGGCCAGCGACCCGGCGGCGAAGGCGAAATACGCAAGCCAGCGCGGCAGCAGGGCCAGCAGCGCGACGAAGAGGTCCATCTGCGCCGGATAGGTCCAAGGCATGAAGCCCTGATCGGGCCCGTTCACCGCGTCCTGCGCCGGTGCGAAAAGGCCGAAGTCATAGGTCTCGGCAACCCGGCCCTGCCAGACATACTCGCCGACCATGTAGAAAACGTTGAAATCGAGGAACAGAGGATCCTTGCCGAACAGCCCGCCCATATGTTGCGCCGTGGCAAAGAGCAGCATCGCAAGCAGCATCGCCATCAGCACCGCGCGGCTCATGGCACTGAGGCGGAAGAGCACCGGCTCGCCGGGGACGCGGGCACCGGGGAGGGCGGTCTCGGCGAGGGCGGGGGAGCTGTCTTGCATCGGGCGGGTCCTTGGGTCGGCGGGGTCGGGGGCGGCTTACAGCGGGCAGGGGAGGGGGGTCAGAGGCTCAGCTTCTTGAACACCCGTTCGGGGATGGCGCGGATCACCGCCATGATCACCCGCCAGATCGGGCGCACATAGATCACGTCGCGGCCTTTGCTGCAGCCGCGGAAGATCGCCTCGGCCACTTCCTCGGGGGCGGCGGTGAGCTTTTGCGGCAGATCCATGCCCTCGGTCATGCGGGTGGCGACAAAGCCCGGCAGCACGGTCAGCACCTGCACCCCGCGCCCGGCGAGGCGGTTGCGCAGCCCCGACAGAAAGGCGGTGAACCCGGCCTTGCCCGCGCCATAGACGTAATTCGTCGCCCGCCCGCGCTCGCCCGCGACCGAGCTGATGCCGACCAACGTGCCGGAGCCGCGCGCCTCGAAGCGGTTGGCGAGATGCGCGAGGATGATGGCGGGGCCTTCGAAATTGCTGCGCAGCACCGCGATGGCGGCCTCGGGCTCGGCGGCGCTGTGCTCTTGCGTGCCCATCAGCCCCACGGCGCAGACGGCGATGCCGGGCAGCTGCGGCAGCGCCTCGACAAAAGCGCCATGCCCGGCAGTGTCGAGCGCGTCGAACTCATGCAGGGTCACGCTCACCCCATGGCGCAGGGCAAGATCGGCGCGCTCGGGCTCGAGCGTGCCCGCGTGGCGTGCGGCCAGTTGCAACGGATGGCCCGCGGCGGCGAAGCGATGCGCCACCGCCAGACCGATGTCCGAGCGCGCGCCGAGGATCAGGACGGGGGGAAGAGTGGTCATAGCGAAAGCCTTTGCGAAAGGGCCGATTGCAGCGGAGCGGCCATGCCTGCGCGGGCGCGCAGCGCGGCGAGATCGGCGGCGCGCGGATCGGCGCGGTGCAGGGTCTCGGCGCTCATCCGGGCATCCTTGGCCAGATAGAAGCGCCCGCCGTGGGTGAGGGTGATGGCGTCGAGCCGGTCGAGCAGCGCCAGCGCGCGGCGGCTGGCGGGGAAATCCATCGCCAGCGTGTAGCCCTGCATCGGGAAGGAAAACGCGCCGTCCTGCGCACCAAAGCGTTTCAGCACCGCAAGGAAGGAGGCGCAGCCGGTCTCGGCGGTGGCGCGCAGCAGCGCGGCAAGCCCGGCGCGGGCGCTGGTGTCGGGCAGCACGCATTGGAACTGCACAAAGCCGCGGCGGCCATAGATGCGGTTCCAGCCGAGGATCGCGTCGAGCGGGTAGAAATAGCTTTGCCAGTCGGTGACGCCTGCGCCCGCGGCGGCGCAGCCCCGCCGGTAGTAAAGCGCGTTGAAGCCGCGCACGCTGTGGCGGTTGAGCGCGAAGCTCGGCAGATCGAAGGGCAGCTTGCGGGCGCCGCGTTTGGCACTGGCGAACGGATCGGCGGCCTGCGCGGCCTCAAGCTTGGCGCGCGGCAGATGGTGGCCCAGCGTCAGCAGCGAGCGGCCAAGCGCGCCGCCGCTGGCGAGGCAGTCGATCCATGCCACGGAATAGGGGGCGCTCTCATGCTCTTCGAAGCCGCGCAGCACCGCATCGAGGTCGGGGCAGGGCAGGGTGGTCTGGCCGATCCAGCCGCTTTCGACCGCGCGCAGCCGCAGCGCAAGGCGCAGGATCACCCCGGTGAGCCCCATGCCGCCCAGCGTCCAGTCAAACAGTTCGGCATTCTCGGTGCGGCTGCAGCGGCGGATCTCGCCATCGGGGCCCATCAGGTCGAGCCAGTCGACGCAGGTGCGGAAGCTGCCGTCCAGATGGTGGTTCTTGCCGTGCACATCCGCCGCCGCCATGCCGCCCAAGGTGACAAAGCGGGTGCCGGGGGTGACCATGGGAAACCAGCCGCGCGGCAGGAAAGCGTCGATCACATCCGACAGCAGCACCCCGGCCTCGGCCACCAGCTGGCCGCTCTGCGCATCGAAGGCGATCATGCGGTTGAGGTGCCGGGTCGACAGCGTGGTCTGCGCGCCGACCGCCGCATCGCCATAGGCGCGGCCGTTGCCGCGGGCGATGGCGCCGCCCTGTGCTTTGTCGGTGGCTGCTGTTTCGGTGGCTGTGGGATCGGTGGCTGCGGGATCTCTGGCGGAGGGGCGGGCGAGCAGGGCGCGCAATGCCTGAGCATCGCGCGGGGCCTCCAGCGCGGTGTCGCGCGGGGCAAAGCGCCCCCAACCGGTCAGTTTCACGCCGCCTGCTCCTGCCCCTCTCGCGGGGTCTCGTTGCTGTCCTCACCCGTCATTGCTACGGCAAAGACGAAGCGCCGGTCGAGACGGTATTTCACCACATAGCCCACGGTCAGCCCCAGCGCGGCGCCAAGCTCGCGCGCCGCATCGCTGTGCCAGAGCAACCAGAAGGCGGTTTCCGTGCCCCAGAACAGCGCCGTGGTGGCAAGGCCCATCAGGCTGTAGAGGGCGAATTGCCGGGGCAGGGGTGTGGTGCCGCGGTCGTGGAAGATCCAGCGCTTGTCGAGCGTGTATTTCACCGCCAGCCCGATCAGCGTGCCAAGCGCGATGGCGGGCAGCAGCAGCTGCTCGGGGTCGCCAAAGGCGAGCACCGCGCGCTGCGTGCCGAGGTTGGCCGCCATCGCCAGCAGGGCAAAGCCCGCATAGCGCAGCACCAGCGTGGGCAGGCTCAGCCGGGTCACGTCAGGGCGGTCCAGAGCGTCTCGCCAAGCGCCGCCCAGAGGCCGAAGCCGAGGATCGCCAGCGCCGAGAAATGGCTGACGCGGTCGCGGGCGGCAAAGACCACCGGATCATCATGCATCTGGCCGCGCTGGGTGAGCAGCACCATGCGCGTCACCCAATAGAGCAGCACCGCGCAAATCCCCCAGAGCGCCTGCGGCATCGAGTAGAGCGCCAGCACCGCGGGCGAGGTCACGTAAAGCGCCATCACCAGCACCGACAGATAGCCCGAGCCAAGCCCCACCATGGTGATGATCGGCAGATCGTCGGTGCTGTAGCCGCGCCCGGCGGGGGCGGTCTTGCCGCGCGCCTTGTGGTCGACCAGTTCGGCCTGCCGCTTCACCGCTGCCAGCGCGAAGAAGAAGAACAGCGAGAAGGCGGCGAGCCATGCGGAAAGCTCGATCCCCAGCGCCACGGCGCCCGCCACCATGCGCATGGTGTAAAGCCCTGCAAGCGCAAGGATATCGATCACCGCCGCGCGTTTGAGATAGAGCGAATAGGCGGTGGTCAGGGTCATATAGCCGGTCATCACAGCCAGCATCTGCGGCCCCATGGCCATGGCGATGCCCAGCCCGCCGCCGCCAAGCGCCAGCAGCATCGCCGGACCATGGGCGATCGGCAGGCGGCCCGAGGCGAAGGGCCGGGCGCGCTTGCGCGGGTGGGCGCGGTCGGAGTTGAGGTCGAGCAGGTCGTTGAGCACATAGACCGCGCTGGCGACGAGGCAGAACGACGCGAAGGCGGCCAGCGCATGGCCGAGGCTGCCGGCGGAGATCTGATGCGCCGCCAGCATCGGCAGGAAGACCAGCAGGTTCTTCAGCCATTGATGCGGGCGCAGGGCATCGAGATAGGGGCGCAGCGCAAAGCCGCGGGTGCGCATATGTTCGGTGTGCTGCGCCACACGTTCAGAGCGCCGGCGCAGCGCGGCGGGGGCGTTGACGGTTATGGCGCGGCTGGCGTGCTGCCAGATCGGCAGGTCGGCGCTGGCATCGCCCATATAGGCAAAGCGGCTGGCGCCCCAGCGCGCGGTGATGAAGGCGGCCTTGCGCGCGCCCTTGAGATTGGTCTGCCCGTCCGAGCCATGCGCCTCGTCGAACAGCCCGGTATGGGCGGCGACCGCATCGGCGATGCTCTGGTCGGCGGCGGTGACCAGCACCGCGCGGCCGCCCTCGGCGCGCCATGCCTCGATATAGGCCAGCACCGCGCGGTCATAGGGCAGATGCTCGGCCTCGAGGGCGGCGGCTTGGGCGAGGCTGTGCTTGACCGCGGCGCGGCCCTGCAGCAGCGCGCGGGCGGCGCCGAGCGCGCCGCGCCAGTCGCGGCCAAGCGCGGACCAGAAGCTTTCAAACAGCGTGTCGGTGTGCACCAAGGTGCCGTCGAGATCGACCACCAGCAGGCCGGGGCTGCTGAGGGTTTCGCGGGGAGTTTGGCGGGCGGTGTCTGTGTCCGTGATAGGCTCGGGCTGGAACTGCGGCGCCAGCGCGCCGCGCAGCGCCACGACATTGCTGCCACTCTCAAGCGGCTGCTCTGCCGCGGTGAACCCGGTAACCTGCGAACTGATCATCGTCCAACCCCTCACACTGACAGCTCACAACCAATGGGGGAAATGGGGCGAAAATTGGCCGCCTAGGGGATATTTCCGGGAAGTGTGCCAGTAAGCCTTTCTTAAGCGGTGCGGCGGAGCGGGGCGCGGTCGGCAGGCTGCCGCTCGTCATGCGCGAGAAATGGCCAAATTACTCGCCCTGCGGCATTTTGGGCGCTAGTCTCGCGCCATTGTTTCCGGTTCAGGCCTTTTCCATGTCCAGATTTGCCAGATACCCCGCCGGGCTGCCCGCGCTTTTCCTCGTCGAGATGTGGGAGCGGTTCAGCTTCTACGGCATGCGCGCCATTCTCGTGCTCTACCTTATCGACGCCGTCGAGACCGGCGGCATGGGGATGCAGACCTCCGAGGCGGTGGCGATCTACGGCATCTACTCGGCGGCGGTCTATATCCTCGCGCTGCCCGGCGGCTGGATCGCCGACCGGTTCTGGGGCGCGCGGCGGGCGATCACCGTGGGCGGGCTGGTGATCATCCTTGGGCATATCCTGCTGGCGATCTCGGGCTCCACCGCGTGGATTTTCCTGGCCGGGCTGGTCTGCATCGCGCTGGGGACGGGGCTGCTGAAGCCCAATATCTCAAGCATGGTCGGCGAGCTTTACCCCAAGGACGACGTGGGCGGGCGCGACGCCGGATTCTCGTTCTTCTACATGGGCATCAACATCGGCGCGATCCTCGGCGGCTTTGTCGCGGGCTATCTGGGCGAGGTCTGGGGCTGGCACTACGGCTTTGGCGCGGCGGCGGTGGCGATGCTGCTGGGGCTGCTGAACTTCCTGCACGCCGGGCGCGGCTCGCTGCGCGGCAAGGGCGCGCGCCCGCCGCAGAAAGACGCGGCGGAGGCGGGGCGCGACCGTCTGGTGAGCCTTGGGCTGTCGGCGGCGGTGGTGCTGATCCTTGGCGCGCTGATCGCCGCCGGGGTGCTGGACGTGCGCAGCGCCGAGGGTGTGGCGCAGGCCACCGGCGTGCTGATCGTGACGGTGGCGGTGGGGTTCTTTCTCAACATCTACATCGCGGGCGAGCTGTCGGCCGACGAGAAGAAGCGGATGATCGTGCTGGCGATCCTGTTCGTCGCCGCCGCGCTCTTCTGGTCGCGCTTTGAGCAGGCGGGCTCGTCGCTGTCGATCTTCGCCGCCGAGCTGACCCGGCGCGACCTGATGGGCTTTGAGGTGCCGGCCTCGTGGTTCCAGAACCTCAACCCGGCGTTCATCATCCTGCTGACGCCGCTCTTTGCGTGGTTCTGGACGCGGGCGCAGGACCGGGGCTGGGAAATCTCGGTCTTTGTGAAATTCGGTCTGGCGCTGGTGCTGGTGGGCCTCGGCTTCTGGCTGCTGGTGCCCGCGGCGAAAGTGGCGATGACCGGGGTGCGGGTCTCGGCGCTGTTCCTGATCGGCACCTTCTTCATCCACACCTGCGCCGAGCTGCTGCTGAGCCCGGTCGGTCTGTCGACCTTCTCGCGGCTGGCGCCAGAGCGGTTCACCAGCCAGATGATGGGCTTTTGGTTCCTCGCCGCCTCGCTGGGCAATCTGATCGCCGGGCTGTTGGCGGCGGGCATGGACACCGAGACGCCCTCGGAGCTGCCGGGGCTGTTCAACGGGCTGTTCACCGGCAGCGCGGTGGCGGGGCTGGTGCTGATCGCGCTGGCCCGCCCGCTGACCCGCTGGGCGCTGTCGGGCAACGAAACCCTCGCCGCCGCCGAAGACACCGGGCAGCACGGCTGAGGGGAGGGGGGCGCGCCGTTGCCCAAGTCGCGGGCAGCGCGGGACATTTTGGGGCAAAGACCCGCCGGTGCATTGTACGCTCGTGTCACAATCCCTTCACGCGCTCGTTGTCAGCGGCTATTTTCACTATACTTTTAGGTAGCCGCTGTGAGACTCTGGTGGCATGAGACCTTCCCGTGACCCTGCGGATCGTCCAGTGATTCAAGGGGTGAAATGAGGGCTGCGGGGGTGTGCAGGACCATCGTCGGTCCGCAGACCTTAATTTGTACAAATTCGTTCATTACCTTGATTACGCCAAGCCCCGAGCCAAGTTCGGGGAACATTAGAAAGTCACCGCAACCGCTTGTCGCTTGTTTGAAGAGGGTCCGCCCGGCGCGGCGGCAGCAGACATCGGGCCCGTGCCGGCTCGGATGGCAGAGGTTTCCCGCCTTAGCGGTCGCAGATTTTGATTGGAGAACATTTGATGGAGGACGTCAGCGTGAAAAAACGCGAGCCCGGACCGAACGGTGACAGCCGGGCGCGGCGCAACTGGAAACAGAACCCCGAGGCGGTGCGCGCCAATATCCTCAAAGTGGCGCGCGAGGCCTTTGTCGCCCACGGGCTGACCGGGGCAAAGATCGACGACATCGCGGCCCGCACCGAGACCTCGAAACGGATGATCTACTATTACTTCGGCGACAAGGAGGGGCTCTACCGCGCGGTGCTGCAGGAGGCCTATTCGCGGGTGCGCAGCGCCGAGGACGAGCTGGAACTGGCCAGCTTGCACCCGGTGGAGGCGCTGCGGCGGTTGGCGGAGTTCACCTTTGACCACCACGCCGAAGACCGCGATTTCGTCCGGCTGGTGATGGTCGAGAACATTCACGATGCGCGCCATATGCAAAGCGATGGCGATATGGCGGGGCAGAATATCTCGGCAATCCGGCTGCTGGACGAGATCTATCAGCGCGGCTGCGCCGCCGGGCTGTTTCGCCGCGGGCTGACCGCGCTGGAGTTGCATTGGCATATCTCGGCGCTGGCGGTGTTCAACGTGTCGAACCGCGCGACCTTCTCCAGCCTGTTTGGCGATGATCTCTTCACCCCCAAGGGCCAGCAACAGCTGCGCCGCCATGTGGGCGACATGATGCTGCGCTTCGTGATGAAACCGGGGCTGTCGGTCGAGGAAGCCTCGTCCAAGCCAATCTCCGAGACGCGGGTGATCCATCCCGACATCTACCGCTTCCGCGAGACATGGGACGCCACATGGGCGAGCCTTCCGACCGACGGCGATGCGGCGACGCGGCGGCTGCATTTCGAGTCGGTCTCGCGCTCGCTGCGGCTGCCCAGCCCCGATGGCGTCGAGACCGACGAGGAGCATTGGATCGACAGCGAGGCCGAGCCGGTGCGCGTGCGGCTGTTCCGCCCCGAGGGGCCCGAGCCGCTGCCGGCGCTGATCTATCTGCACGGCGGCGCATGGCGGCAGGGCAGCCCCGAGACCCATTGGAACATCACCGCCCGGCTGGCGGCGCTGTCGGGCTATCTGGTGATCTCTGCGGATTACGCGCTGGCCCCCGAGGCGCCCTATCCGGCGGCGCTGCAGCAGATCGGCGCGGTGGTCGCTTGGGCCAAGGCACAGCATGAGATGCTGGGCATCGACCCGGCCAAGCTGGCGATTGGCGGCGATGGCGCGGGCGGCAACCTCGCGGCGGTCACCGCGCTGCGCTGCCGCGATGCTGGCGTGTCGCTCTCGGCGCAATTGCTGATCTATCCGATCTGCGATTTCGACACCACGCGGCCCTCGGCGCAGGTCAACCGCGAGGGGCCGCTGTGGACGCTCGATCAGTTGATGGCGGCGCAGGAGCAATATTGCCCCGACACCAGCCTGCGCACGCATGACCCGCAGCTTGCGCCGCTTCTGGCATCGTCGCACGCTGGGCTGCCGCCCGCCTATATCGCGCTGGCCGAGCATGATCCGCTGCGCGACAGCGGTGCGGCCTATGGCGAGGCGCTGGAGGCGGCGGGGGTGCCGGTGGCGGTGGATCCGGGCAGCGGGCTGGTGCGCGACTATCTGCATGCCATCGGCTTTGGCACCGTCGCCGAGGAACGGCTGCGCGGCATGGGCGGCTGGCTGCGCTCGCAGGCGGGCAAAAGCGTCGCGGGCGAGTGACCTGCGGCGGGGCAGGGGGGATCAGCGGGGCAGCGAGGATCAGAACGCGCTGCTCAGCCCCGCCCCGATGCGCAGCTCGCGATAGCTGTAGGCGTCGATCGAACTGTTGCGCCGCGCCGCCGCGATCTCGACATAGGGGGTGAGGCGGCCAAAGACGAACGTGTCGGTCTTGTCGATGCGCAGCTCCAGCCCGTATTCGCGTTCGGAGCGGGTCTCGGAAAAGCCCGCGCCCGCCGCCACCTGCTCGAAGGCCAGCGCATAGACCGACGGTTCCAGCAAGAAGCCGCCGCTGACCTCGGTGCGCCCGCCGAAGCGCAGTTCGGCGTAGTCATAGGAAAGATCGTCGCGCCACGCCGCCTGATGCTGCAGCGAGAGACTAGCGGCGATCTGCGCCCGCCCGCCGAGCGGCTTGATCACCGTCGCGCTGGCGCTGGCGCGGGTGACGTCCTCGCCCTCGAAGCCGCCAAGCGTGACGTCCATCAGCTCGGCCTCGAGCGCGGTGGTCAGGCCCGAGGCGCTGCGCCAGCTGATCCCGGCGCCAAGCCCGAGGCGCTCCTCGGTCATCTCCCACGCGTCGTAATCGGTGCCCGCCAGCAGTTCGAGATAGGCGGTGCTGCGCGGCCAGGTGAATTGCAGACCGGCGGCCAGTTCGGCGCTGGCCTCGTCGAAGATGTCGCCCTCGGTCTCGTAAATCTCGCCCGCGCCGCGCAGATAGGCGGTGAGCGTGGCGCCGCCCATGCGCGTGGCCAGCGGCCATTGCCGCCGCGCCGCGCCGCTCAGCGCCAGCCCGGTCAGCGGCGGATCGGGGCGGTTCATTACGAAGGGCAGGGGGCCGTCGCCGAGGTCGAAATCGAATGTGTCGGTGTCATAGCTGCGTCCGGCACCGCGCGGGGCGCGCAGCCCAATGCTGTATTCGGCGCGCCAGCCGCGCTTTTCGTCGATCGCCCGCATGAAGCGCAGCACGTTGTCGCGCACCTGCGGCGGCAGATCGGGGCTGGAGAGCACGATGCGGAATTGTTCACGCGAGCGGGCATATTGCCCGGCCTCGAAGAGCGCGCGCGCCAGTTCAAGACGCACCCGCACCAGCCCCGGATCCTGCGCGAGGATGCGGCGCAGCAGCCGCACCGCCGCCTCGGGGTCGCGGGTGGTCATCGCCTGCTGAAAGCGCGCCTCGATCTGCGCGGGGGCGACTTCTGGGGAGGCTTCTGGGGTGGCGGCGGGGGCCATGTCCTGCGCCCGCGCCGTGCCAGCCCCAAGCCCGCCGCCAAGCAGCGCCAGAAGCGCGAGCGTGGCGACGCGGGGCAGGACCGTGCGGCGCGCCGCCGCACGGGGGCCTATGCGGGCCATGGTCACTGGATGGCGCCGAACGCGCCGATATAGGTGCTATCGGCGGTGGTCCCCGAGAAGGTGCCCCCCACCTCAGCCGCATCCGGGCCATAGAACTGCCCGTCGACCGTGCCGGTCAGCGTGCCCGTGTCCATGGTTGCGGCAAAGCCGGTGCCGGAAACGCTGCCCTCTGCGTAGAAGTCCAGATCGGGCCGCGACCCGGTGATCACCCCGGTGATCGGATCGGCGGTGATGGTTTCCGAGCTATAGACCTCGACGGTGTCGAAATCGGTGTCCACGGCGATGTAAGAGGTGGTCACCGCCACGTCGCCATCGGTGAACACCTGCCCGGTGCTGTCGCCATAGTAGCTGGCGGTGCCGCTGCTGGGCATCTGGCTGGCACTGGTGCGCGCGCCGATCGAGCCTGCGCCCGCCAGCCGCGTGGTGCCGGTCAGCCCGGTCTGCCATGTGCCGTAGCTCTGGTACTCATAGCCCTGCTGGAACGGATCGGCGGCGACCATCACCCTGTCGCCGTCGGCGCTGACCGCGGTGATCGCGCCCTCCTGCAGGATGAAAGTGTCACCCGCGCTGCGCGAGAAGGTGAGCGTGCCATCGGGGGTTTCGACGCTGACCGCGTCCAGCTCGCCATCCTCGAAGGTCAGCGAGGCGTCGACGTTCCGGTCCGAGACCGGCGTTTCGACCGAGGTCACCGTGCCGTCGGCATTGGTGACGTAATGGGTCGAGACACCCATGCCGCTGGCGCTATAGGTGCCATCGGCAGAGCCATCTTCAACGAATGATACGAGTTCGGAGAGACCGGTGGAGTTATTTGAACCGCCTCCACTCCCGCCGCAGGCCGACAACAGTGAGACGGCGGCGACACCAACAACAAGATACTTCATAGTTCCTCACAAAAATTATTTTTAATCAGTAACTTACGGGGCAGGGCCGCGCCTTGAATTGGCGGTGTCCCATAGGCTGACCGGAAATTGGCCGCGCGAAAAGAAACCGCAGTGATCTAAATCTTGCGCCCCTGCAGGGCTCATTTGTCGAGCAAAGCACAATCCTTATGAGTCTGTAAATATCCTTGCCTGTTTCGCGGGCGCTTTACTTATGATTGTTTCCATATCCGCAACTGAAAATCAGAGGCTGTATCGGTGGTGTCAGTCTCGGTCCCGCGCCGGTTCTGCTATCATCGGCCTGCGACCCGCCGCGCCGGTTTGACTCCGATCAACGCGGCGCGCGGGCAAAGGCTGCACGCTGCCGGGGAGGAGGAGATCCCATGGCCGACAAGCAAAAGCCGCCGGACCGGAGCCCGCCGCCGCCGCTGCCCGAACAATGGCTGCGGGTTGCGATCCTGCTCGTCGCGATCGTCATCACGCTGGCACTGGTGTTGGACGAGAACACGCAGACCTCCACGGCGGAGACCAGATCCTATAGCGCGGTAAAAGAGATGATCGCGGGCGGCAAGGTCACCTCGGCGACGCTGGCGGACCATGCCATCACCATATCGGTGCCGGATGCCGCCGGTGGCACAACGCTCTACCGCGCGACGACCCCGGCGCAGAGCGATCCTTCGCTGCTGCCGCTGCTGGAGGATCACAAGGTGCCGATCACCGCCGATCCGCCCAGCGACAGTTCGATTTGGATGTTCCTGCTGCCGTGGATGCTGATCCTCGGCGTCTATTTCTGGCTGCAGCGGCGAATGATCGGGCAGATGGGCGGCGGAATGGGGGCGGGCGGCGCGGCGGGGCTGTTCAAGGGACGCTTCTCGACCCCGGCAGAGACCCGCACCCTCGTGACCTTCGCGGATGTCGCCGGGCAGGAGCAGGCCAAGCGCGAGGTGGCCGAGCTGGTCGACTTCCTGCGCGAGCCCGAGCGCTATCAGAGCGTTGGCGCCGAGGTGCCGCATGGGGTGCTGCTGATGGGACCTCCGGGCACCGGCAAGACGCTCATGGCCAAGGCGCTGGCCGGGGAGGCGGGGGTGCCCTTCTTCTCGACCTCGGGCTCGGAGTTCATCGAAGTGTTTGTCGGCGTCGGCGCGGGACGCGTGCGCAAGATGTTCGAGGCGGCGCGCAAGGCCGCGCCGGCAGTGATTTTCATCGACGAACTCGACAGTATCGGGCGCACCCGCGGCACCGGCCTTGGCGGCGGGCATGACGAACGCGAGCAGACGCTGAACCAAATCCTCGCCGAGCTCGACGGGTTCGAAGGCAAAGAGGCGGTTGTGGTGCTCGCCGCCACCAACCGGCCCGACGTGCTGGACCCGGCGCTGCTGCGTCCCGGTCGCTTCGACCGCCATGTGACGCTGAGCCTGCCGGACCGCGCCGGGCGGCTGGCGATCCTGAAACTGCATTCCGCCGATCTGCCGCTCGAAACGCCCGGTGACCTTGCCGAGATCGCCGCAGGCACGCCGGGGTTTTCCGGTGCCGATCTGAAGAACTTGCTGAACGAGGGCGCGATCAACGCGGCGCGGCGGCGGGCGCAGAGCATCACCACGGCGGATCTGCAGGAGGCGCGCGACAAGGTGATGATGGGCACGGTGCGCAGCCTTGCCATCGCTCCGGGCGAGCGTCACCGGCTTGCGGTGCATGAGGCCGGACATGCGGCGGCGGCGTTTTATTCGCCGGGGGCGGATCCGCTTTACAAGGTGACGATCATTCCGCGCGGGCAGGCGCTTGGTGGCACGCATATGCTGGAGGGCGAAGAGCATCACACGCTGCCCGAGGAGTATCTCCGCACGCAACTGCTGATCTTGCTCGCCGGGCGTGCCGCCGAGCGCCGTTTTACCGGCTCAGTCAGTTCCGGCGCCGATGACGATATCCGCCGCGCGACGCGGCTCGCCCGCTCGATGGTCACGCGCTGGGGCATGACCGAGGCGCTGGGGCCGGTCGATCTGCGCACCTCCGAGGACAGCCCCTTCCTCGGGCAGTCCTTCGCCCAGCCCCGCGAGCATTCCGACGCCACCGCCGCGCGCGCCGATGCGGCGGTGATCCTGCTGCTGAAGGAGGCCGAACAGGGTGCGGCCGCGCTTTTGGAAGCGCATGAGACGGAAATTCTCGGCCTGGTTTCGCAATTGGAACGCGAGGAGACTTTGGACAGCGCGCAGATCTCAAAGCTTCTCGCCGGGGCGGGAAACGTGCACCGTATCGAACGCCCGACCAATGGACGCAGCGGCGGCGAGCCCGGCTGAGCGGGAGCGCCGAACCTGCGGGCGGGCGTCTGGCAGGGAGGAGAGCCCATGAAGAGTTACGCCATCGCGGCGGCGCTGCTGGTCTGCGCGGCGCAAGCGGGCGCCGAAGCAGAGGTCGGCATCGCGCGGGACATGCCCAAGGTCACGGTCGAGAGCGCCAGCGGACCGGTGGTCATCGAGCGGATTCAGGACCCGGCGCATGAGATCTCGGGCGAGTGGGCCCGAACCTCGCGCCCGTGCCCCGATTTCTGCATCCAGCCCTTCACGCCCGCGCCGGGGGTGGCGACCATCGGAGAGCTGGAATTGATCGCCCTGCTGCAGGACCCGGACGCGGTGGTGATCGACAGCCGCACCCCCGATTGGTTCGAGGGCGGCACGATTCCCGGCGCGATCAACATTCCCTATACTTATGTCATCGACGAGCTTGCCCAGCTTGGCTGCGAGCCCGATTTCGACGGCTGGGACTGCGCGCAGGCCAAGCGGGTGGCGCTTTTCTGTAACGGCATCTGGTGCGGCCAGTCGCCCACCGCGATCCGCAATATGATCGGGGCCGGCTATCCGCCCGAGCGGATCTTCTATTACCGAGGCGGGATGCAGGTCTGGCGGCTGCTCGGCCTCACGGTCACTGGCGGGGGGTGATCGACTGTCCGGCGCAGGCCCGGACGAAAGCGTGAGCTGCCGCTGAGGAACCCTGACCAGATCGGCACGTTGCACCCGGACGCAATACAGAAAGGTGCAATCTTGACCGAGCGATACACACTCCCCCACCGCCTTGGCATGGGCGGCGTCCCGATTGGCAATGAGTTCCGCGTCACCACCGATCTGCAGGCCTCGGAAACCCTTGCATCGGCATGGGATGCGGGCGTCCGCTATTTCGATGTGGCGCCGCACTATGGGCTGGGGCTGGCGGAGCGCCGCTACGGACAGTTCCTGCATCGTCAGCCGCGCGAGAGCTTCGTGCTCAGCTCCAAGGTCGGGCGACTTCTGAAGGCCGGACCCGAGCACCGCGACCAGACGCTGATGCCCTATTCGCCCTCGCCCAACATCGAGATTTACGACTACAGCCGTGACGGCACGCTACGCTCGATCGAGGACACGCTGCAGCGCACCGGGCTCGACAGTCTCGATGTGGTCTTCGTCCACGACCTCTCGCCCGACAATGAGGACGCGCTGCCGAAACCGTGGCTGGAGCTTTGGCCCGAGGCGGTCGAGGGCTGCTTCGCGACGCTTTGCGAACTGCGCGATCAGGGAGTGATCAAGGCGTGGGGCATGGGGGTGAACAGCCCCGAGCCGATCATGAAGGCGATGGAGGACAGCGATCCCGATCTTCACCTCATGGCCAGCCAATACTCGCTGGTCGAGCATGACTACCCGGTGGAGACCGTCTTTCCTAGGGCGCGCGAGAAGGGCAACAGCTTTGTCATCGGCTCATCGCTGAACGCTGGCTTTCTCGCCGGCGTGCACCGCTATCACTATGGTGCCAAGAGCAGCGTGATCTCGAAGGAGCGGATGGACAAGCGCCGCAAGCTCGCCGAGATGGCCTTTGATCACGGCATCGACCTTTTGGCCGCGGCACTGCAGTTCGCCGAGGCGCCGGACGTGGCACAGGCGGTTGTCGTCGGCATGGGGCGCCCGGACGAGGCGATCGACGATATGGTCGCCATGGACAAGCCGATCCCGGTGGAATTTTGGCAGGATCTGCGCTCTGCCGGGCTGATCCATCCACAGGCGCCGGTGCCGGGCTGAGGCTAGGGTGCCGCCGCGACCGGCGTTCAAGCTGGCGTTTCGAGATGCGCCGCCGATACCTCGCTGGGGCTCATCAGCCCCAGCAGGCCGATGTCGCGGTGCAGTTCACGCTTGAGGATGCCGATCGCCTTGGTCACGCCCGGCTCGCCGCCGATCACCGCGGCATAAAGCATGGGCCGCCCGACCCAGACGAAATCCGCCCCCAGCGCCAGCGCCTTGACCACATCGGTGCCGCGCCGGATGCCGCCGTCGACCATCAGCGCCATATCGCCCGCTTCCTCGCGCGCCACCGACAGCGCGCGCACGCCGCTGATCGCATAATCAAGCTGCCGCCCGCCGTGGTTCGACAGGATGACGCCATCGCAGCCCAGCTTGCGCGCCTCCGCCACATCGAGCGGCGAGAGCAGCCCTTTGATCACCAGCCGCCCCTTCCACAGATCGCGGATCAGCGCGACATGCTCCCAGTTCAGATGGTCCTTGCGCCCGTGATCGCGCGCCGCGCGCTGCGAGACGATCGGCGCGCCGCGCTCGGCGAAGGAGTTCTCGAAATGCGGCATGCCGTGGGTCATCAGGCCGCGCAGGAAGGTGCCGAACACCCAGCGCGGGCGCAGGCCGAAATCCCACAGCAGCCGCGGCGAGACCCGCAGCGGCGTCGTAAAGCCCGAGCGGATGTTGTTCTCGCGGTTGGCCAGAACCGCGGCGTCGGCGGTGAGCACGAGCGTCTCGTGGCCCGCCTTGCGCACCCGTTCGATCAGCGCGCGGATGCGGTCATCCTCGCCCGGCAGATAGGCCTGAAACCAGCCGTCGGGATTGGCCTCGCGCACCCGCTCAAGCGGGGTAAGGGACGAGCCGCTGAGACAATAGGGGATGCCCTCGGCCTGCGCGGCGCGGGCCATGGCCACATCGCCGTCGCGCGCCATCAGCGCGGCGATCCCCATGGGCGCGATGCCAAAAGGCGCCTGCCAGTCGCGGCCAAAGAGCGGATGGGTCAGGCTGCGGCCCTCGACGCCGCGCAGCACGCGGGGCACCAGACGGTGTTCGGAAAACACCGCGCGATTGTCGGCGCGGGCGGCGGTGGTCTCGGTGCCGCCGGAGATATAGCCAAAGAGTGGCCGCGGCAGGCGGCGCCGGGCCGGGGTTTCAAAATCGTTGAGGCTCAGCAGCTTGGTCATCGGGTCCCTCCATCCGCGGCTGACCCTAGTGGGCTTTGCCGAGAACGGGAACTCTGAAACCGACCGCTCGCAGCGGGCCGCGCCCGCTCTGTGTTCGGCGCATTCGCGGGCAGCGCTTTTAACGGGCGCGTGAATATGCGGGTTGACGCAACTCCGTCCTTTTTACCCCACATGATTGCAGCTAGGGTCAAATCTCGCGCGGGCCTTTATTTGGCACCGCCGCGACCACAGATGGAGTTCTGGAGAACAGCCGAGGGGGCACTTTGGAACAAACCGTGCTGGATATTGACGAGTTCACCCCGGGAACGGGCAGCTATGAGTGGCATCTTTCCGGCGACAGGCTGCTGTGGAGCAAGGGCCTGCTGGCGGTCTATGGGCTGACGCAGGCCCCGGATCGCGGCGAGGGGTTTTTCACCTCGGTGCACCCCGAGGACCGCGCCCGCATCCGCCAAGAGATGGCGGAGGTCTGCGCCAAGGCCGACCGTTTCGAGCACAGGTTCCGCATCGTGCGCCCCGATGGACGGCTGCGCTTTGTGCTGGATCGGGGCGTGGTCGTCCGCGATGCGACGGGGGCTGCTGTCAAGCTCTCGGGCGTCGAGACGGATGTGACCGATGTGGTCGATGCCTCGACCTTTCCGGCGGGCCAAGGTGCGGCTCCGGCGGCGCGCGGCGACGGGCGCATGGAAGAGGCGGATGTGATCGACGCGCTGTTCAACGACGCGCCCGTGGGCATCGGCATCTGGGACCGCGACCTGCGGTTCGTGAAGATCAACCCGCTGCTGGCCGAGATGAACGGTCTGGCGCCCGAAGTGCACATCGGCAAGACCCCCAAGGAACTGCTGCCCGAGGTGGTCGATATCGACGGTGTGACCAGCCTGCTGCAAGAGATCCTGAACAGTGGCGTCGCCAAGCGCGATGTGGAGATCTCGGGCTGCACCCCGGCCCGGCCCTCCGAGCGGCGCTTTTGGAAAGAGCATTTCTTTCCGATCCGCTCTGCGGGCCGTGTGTCCGGGCTGGCCGCCATCGTCGAGGATGTCACCGAGGCGCGCAAGGCGCAGGAGACCATCGACGCGCTGCTGCATGAGCTCAACCACCGGAGCAAGAATCTCGTCTCGCTGATCTTGGCGATCTCGCGGCAGACGGCGCGCTCGCGGCCCGATGATTTCCTGCCGGTGTTCCAGAGCCGACTTGAGAGCATGTCGGCGGCGCAGGATCTTCTGGTGCGGCGCAGCTGGCAGGACATCGAGCTTGAGGCGCTCGTCCGCTCGCAGCTGCCGCATTTTGCCGAGCTGATCGGCGCGCGGATCATTCTGCGCGGCGCGCCAGATGTGGTGATCCCGGCCTCGGCGGCCCAATCGCTGGCGCTGGCGTTCCACGAGCTGACGACGAACGCGGTGAAATATGGCGCGCTGTCGAATGAGGCGGGCAAGCTGACGATCGCGTGGCAGGTGTCTGCGGACGGCACCGGGTTGCAGATCGTCTGGCGCGAGCGCGGCGGCCCGGCGGTATTGCCGCCCTCGCGCAAGGGCTTTGGCTCGACGCTGACCGGCGCGATGCTGCAATCCACGCTCAGCGGCGAGATCGAGGCGGACTACTCGAGCGAGGGTCTGACGTGGAGCGTGAAATTCCCGCTGAACCCGTGACTTAGGCCTCTTGCGCGTCGAGACCCGAGAGGCGCTTGGCGTTGGCGCTGGTGGCGCTTTGGTAGGGCGCGAGCCCGGCGAGGGTCGCCGCCGCATAGCCCCGGTTCGAGGCCAGCGCGCGCAGGTAGTTTTCGCTGGCGCTGGCGAAGGCCGACGGTTTCTCGACGATCATCCGCGCGGCCTCGGCGGGGGCCATGGCGCCGGTCGCCATCTGCATGGTCCGAAGCTGGACGACGGTGGCTGCCGAGATCATCACCTCGGTCCCGGCCATGGCCGCTTCGTGCCATTGCGCCACGTTTAAGAACAAGCTGCCGAACATGCGCGTTTCCTCGTGCAGATTGGCCCGGTTGCTCCGGGCACCGTATGTTGAAAGCCCGAGGGCGGGCTTTGGTTCCGTCTTCTGAAGATGCACTTTGTGTCTATGTTCTGCGCGATGGCAAGCCCGCGCAACGCGCGTTTTGCCGCGCCTGGTCTGCGGCAGAACCGTCGGCGGAAAAGTGATCCAAAGCGGGCGCTGCCGCGTAATCCCCGCAGTAATCCCACAGCAAGAGCAGAGCCCCCGCCGCACGATCTCTTGAAGCCATTGAACAGATGCGCTCCTTGGCGCGTTGATTGCCATCGACGCGGGCGGGGCTAGCTCAGATAAAAGCCACACCTTCGACGGAAGTGCCCATGACCGCAGAAGTGTCCGCAGAAGTCCTCGCCCGGATTCAATTCGCCTTTACGGTGTCGTTCCACATCATCTTCCCCGCCTTCTCGATCGGGCTGGCCAGTTATCTTGCCGTGCTCAACGGCGCGTGGCTGTGGACGAAGGACGGGCGCTACCTGTCGCTGTTCAATTACTGGAAGAAGATTTTCGCGGTCGCCTTTGGCATGGGCGTCGTCTCGGGCATCGTCATGTCGTATCAGTTCGGCACCAATTGGTCGGTGTTTTCCGACAAGGCCGGGCCGGTGGTCGGGCCGATGATGGCCTATGAGGTGCTGACCGCCTTCTTCCTCGAGGCGGGGTTTCTGGGCATCATGCTGTTCGGGCGGCAGCGGGTGGGCGACGGGCTGCACATGCTGGCGACCTTCATGGTGGCCTTCGGCACGCTGATCTCGGCCACATGGATCCTTGCGGTGAACAGCTGGATGCACACGCCCGCCGGGTTCTCGATCGCCGAGAATGGTCAGTTCGTGCCCGAGGATTGGTGGCAGATCGTCTTCAACCCCTCTTTCCCCTACCGGCTGGTGCATATGGTGCTGGCGGCCTATCTCACGACGGCGCTTGTGGTGGGCGGGGCCTCGGCGTGGCAATTGCTGAGGACGCCGGGGCATCCGGTATCGAAAAAGAGCCTGTCGATGGCCATGTGGATGCTGGTGATCGTCGCGCCGATCCAGATTTTCGCAGGCGACCAGCACGGGCTGAACACGCTGGAGCATCAGCCCGCCAAGATCGCCGCCATGGAGGGGCATTTCGAAAGCCATGAGGGCGGCGTGCCGCTGGTGCTTTTCGCGATCCCCGATCAGGAGAACCAAGAGCTGGATTACGCGCTGGAGATCCCGCATCTGGGCTCGCTGATCCTGACCCACAGCTGGGAGGGGCAGATCCCCGCGCTGTCGGAATTTCCCATCGAGGATCAGCCCCCGGTCTGGATCGTCTTCTGGTCGTTCCGGGTGATGGTGGCGCTTGGCTTTGCCTTCCTTGGCCTCGGGCTCTGGGGGCTTTGGGCGCGCTGGCGCGGCTGGCTTTACCACGACCCATGGCTGCTGCGCGCGTCGGTTGCGCTGGGGCCGACGGGGTTTGTCGCGGTGCTGGCGGGCTGGATCACCACCGAGGTCGGGCGGCAGCCGTGGACGGTCTACGGCTTGCTGCGCACCTCCGACAGCCATTCGCCGCTCGACCTGCCGGCGCTGACCACCTCGCTGATCGGCTTTGTCGTGGTCTATTTCTTCGTCTTCGGGGCGGGCACCTTTTACCTGCTGCGGATGATGCGCAAAGCGCCCGACACGCCGCGGCTTGGCCTGCGTGACGGGCCGATCCGCACGGCGGGGATCATGCCCGGCCCCGCGCAGCCCCGTGACCAGAGGAGCGACTGACATGTTCGGACTGGAGCTTTCCTTCATCTGGGCCGGGATCATCGCCTTTGCGGTGCTGGTCTATGTGATCCTCGACGGGTTCGACCTTGGCGTCGGCATCCTGTTTCCGCTGGCCAAGACCGAGCAGGACCGCGACGTGATGATGAACTCGGTGGCGCCCATTTGGGACGGCAACGAGACATGGCTGGTGCTGGGCGGCGGCGGGCTGTTTGCGGTCTTTCCCTTGGCCTATGCGGTGGTCATGCCGGCGCTTTACGTGCCGATCATCCTGATGCTGCTGGCGCTGATCTTTCGCGGCGTGGCCTTCGAGTACCGCTGGCGTACCAAGCGCTGGAAGCGGCTGTGGGATTTCGCCTTTTTCGGCGGCTCGCTGGTGGCGGCCTTCTCGCAGGGCATGGCGCTTGGCGGGCTGGTGCAGGGCATCGAAGTGGTGAACCGCGGCTATGCGGGCGGCTGGTGGGACTGGCTGTCGCCCTTCTCGTTGTTGACCGGGCTGGCGGTGACCACGGGCTATGCGCTGCTGGGGGCCACATGGCTGGTGATGAAGCTCGAGGGCGACATCCACGACAAGATGCGCCGCATCGCGCAGCCTTTGGGGCTGGCGACGCTGGTTTTCCTTGGGCTGGTGTCGATCTTCACCCCGCTGCAGGACGAGGTCTATTTCCAGCGCTGGTTCAGCGGCGGCTCGCTCGCCTTTGTGGTGGTGGTGCCGGTGCTTGTGCTGCTATGCGCGGCGGGGCTGTGGAAAGGGCTGCGCGGCGGCGGCGACCATTTGCCGTTCTTCTCGGCGCTGGGGTTCTTCGTGCTGGGGTTCATCGGCATCGGCATCAGCTTTTACCCGATGATCGTGCCGCCCTCGCTGACCATCGTCGAGGCCGCGGCCCCCGACAGCAGCCTTGGCTTTGCCTTGGTCGGCACGGTGATCCTGATCCCGATCATCCTTGCCTATACCGCCTATGCCTATTGGGTGTTCCGCGGCAAGATCGACCCCTCCGAGGGCTATCACTGATGCGCGGCAAGCGGCTCCTGTGGTTCATCGCGCTCTGGCTGGCCGGGGTCGCCTGCGTCGGCGCGGTGGCGCTGCTGATCCGGGCGGCGCTGCCTTATTAAAGCGCCCGGCCCGGCGGAATACGCCCCCGCATATAGACTGCTTTCCAAATAGGCATCCCGGCGTTGCATTTGTGCGGGAATGCCGCGTCTTCTGAATAAAACCACGGCGGATATATCCGGCCTTCGGAATTCGACAAAGGCCCCCGATATTTTCAGGAACCAAAGCCGGGCCGGGGGGTTCCTGCTGCGGATCATCCGGCCGGCCTGATCATTTCGACCACCACTGCGACCACCACTGCGGCGAGATGCGGACCGCATCTTTCGCAGGGCATTTCAGCATCCTGACAGGGCCATGATTCATGCGGATTTCCAAAAGCTTGCCAAGCACCGCCCGGTGCCTTCCCTTCCTGCTGGCGGGCGGTCGCGGCGCGCGTCTCTTTGAGCTCACCAGCGCGCAGTGCAAACCGGCCCTCAGCTTTGGATCCGGCGAGGGACGGATCGTCGATTTCATTCTGGCGGCAGCCGAGCGGGCGCAATTCGAAAGCCTCTTCGTTGCCACGCAATACCGCCCCAATGACCTGTGCCAGCACCTCAATCGGCATTGGGCGCATGGCTTTGCCAAAGGGATTTCGGTGCGCGACGGCGAATTTCTGAGCCCCTATGGCTATCGCGGCACCGCCGACGCGCTGCGCTGCAATATCACCGCGCTCGACGCCTATGCGCCGCGCGACGTCATGGTGCTGTCGGGCGATCATGTGCTCGACATCGACCTTGAGCAGCTGCTCGCCCATCACCGCGGGCACGGCTTGCCGGTCACCGTCGCGGCGACGCCGGTGCCGCTGTCGCAGGCGCGCGGCTTTGGCATCTTCGATCTCGATGCGGATGGCGAAGTCTTTGGCTTTGCCGAAAAGCCCGCCGACCCGCAGCCGATGCAGGGCGACCCCGAGCGCGCGCTGGCCTCGACCGGCATCTATGTGTTCGACTGGATCTGGCTCAAGCAGGTGCTGCGCGAAGCGCCCGGTCGCCCGACCACGCGGCATGACTTCGGGCAGGACATCCTGCCGCTGGCGCTGCGCGAGGCGGCGCTGTCGGTCTACCGGCTGCCCGACAGCCGCGACGGCCAAAGCGCCTATTGGCGCGATGTGGGCTCGCTCGATGCCTACCGGCGCGCGCAGCTTGATTTCGCCGCCGAGGTGCCGCCGGTGGCGCTGCCCAAGACCATGCAGCGGGCGCAGACCGACTGTATCGACAGCATCGCCGAGGGCACGGTGTTCCTGCCCGGCAGCAAGATCGGCAGGCGCTGCCAGATCAGGGGCGCCATCGTCGGCACCGGCGTGCGGCTGCCGGATGGGTTCCGCGCGGGCTATGACGCCGAAGAGGATGCCCGTTTCTTCCGCAGAACCCCCGAGGGCACGCTGCTGATCACCGCCGAGATGATGGACCGGCGCAACGCCGCCCTGCGCAAGACCACAGCACGGGCCCCCATCCACCGGGTGCCCCGGATGACCGCTCTCACCAGCTTGGAAGGCTGACATGATCGATCCGCGTGACGTCTCTATCGACCCAGCCCGGTCCCGACCGGACCAGCTTGGGGCCCGCTTCGACGGGGAGGGCACCAACTTCGCGCTCTTCTCCGACCATGCGGAAAACGTCGAGCTGTGCCTGTTCGACGAGGCTGGCGCGCAGGAGCTGACCCGGCTGGAGCTGCCCCGCGCCGAGGGCGGTATCTTCTTTGGCTACTGTCCCGACCTCGGGCCGGGGCAGGCCTATGGCTACCGGGTGCATGGGCCGTTCGAGCCGGAAAGCGGCCATCGCTTCAACCCGCACAAGCTGTTGCTCGACCCCTATGCCATGGCGATGCGCGGTCAGCTGACGTGGGACGATGCGCTGTTTGGCTATCCGGCGGGCGGCTCGGATCTGGATCTCGACACCCGAGACAGCGCGCCTTTCATGCCCAAGGCGGTGGTTGCGGACCCGGTGTTCGACTGGGAGGCGGATGCCGCGCCGCAGGTGCGCTGGCGCGATACGGTGATCTACGAGGCGCATGTGAAGGGGCTCACCATGCGCCATCCCGGCGTGGTGCAGGCCGACCGGGGCACCTTCCGCGCGCTTGCCTCTGCCCCGATCATCGAGCATTTGCAAAAGCTTGGCGTCACGACGATCGAACTGCTGCCGATCCACGCCATGGTGCAGGACCGGCATCTGATCGAGAAGGGGCTGCGCAACTACTGGGGCTATAACACGCTGGGGTTCTTCGCGCCGAACCGCACCTATCTGGCGACCGAGGACGTGCGTGAGGTGCGCGCCGCGGTGAAACGCTTCCACGCCGCCGGGATCGAGGTGATCCTCGATGTGGTCTACAACCACACCGCCGAGGGCAACGAGCTTGGCCCGACCCTGTCGTTCAAGGGCATCGACAACGCCAGCTACTACCTGCTGTCGCCCGAGAACCGCCGCCACGGCTTTGACACCACCGGCACCGGCAACACGCTCAATGTCGCGCATCCGATGGTGCTGCGCATGGTGATGGACAGCCTGCGCTATTGGGTCGAGGCCTTTCACGTCGACGGTTTCCGCTTTGATCTCGCCTCGACGCTGGCGCGCGAGCCCGATGGGTTCGAGCGTGAGGGCGCCTTCTTCAACGCCATCCGGCAAGACCCGGTGCTGAGCCAGATCAAGCTGATCGCCGAGCCTTGGGACGTGGGCGAGGGCGGCTATCAGGTGGGCGGCTTCCCGTGGCCCTTCCGCGAGTGGAACGACAAGTTTCGCGACGACGTGCGCGGCTTCTGGAAGCGCGAGCCGGGCAAGCTTGGCGGCCTGTCGGAGCGGCTGATGGGCAGCCCGGTGCAGTTCAACCACTCGCACCGCCCGGCCACCTCTTCGGTCAACTTCATCGCCGCCCATGACGGCTTCACGCTTTGGGACACGGTCTCGTACAACGACAAGCACAATGAGGCGAACGGCGAGGATGGCCGCGACGGCCACAACCACAACCTGTCGGACAATATGGGCCATGAGGGCGCCACCGACGATCCCGGCATCATTGCCGCGCGCACGCGGCGGGTGAAGGGCATGCTGGCGACGCTGTTCCTGTCGCATGGGGTGCCGATGCTGCTGGCGGGCGACGAGATGGGCCAGACCCAAAGCGGCAACAACAACGCCTATTGTCAGGACAATGAAACCACCTGGATCAACTGGGAGGCGGCGCGTCCGGGGCTGGTCGAGGCGGTCTCGGCGCTGACCGCGCTGCGCCGCGACTGGCGCGGGCATCTGGCGCCCTATGGGTTCTGGCCACGCCCCGAGGCGACCGAGAGCATCTGGCTGCATCCCGAGGGCCGCGAGATGTCCGAGCGCGATTGGCAGGACGGTGGGCTTTTCGCCATGGGGCTGCGGCACCATCAGGAAGACTGCCCGGATCTGCTGATCCTGATCAACGGCGGCGAGTCCTGCACCTTCACCCTGCCCGAGGGGGCGTGGGAGCTTATCCTCGACACCGGACGTGACGACACTGGGAGCGACGGGATCACCTGCGCAGAGCGCCCCGGACCGCAGATCACCGTGGGGACGCAATCGGTGGCGGTGCTGCGTGATCGCGGCGGCGCTGCGGGCGCGGGAAGAGTCTGACCATGCAGCCGCGGTGGGGCGCTCATGCGGACGGGGATGGCCTGTGGTCCTTCGGCCTCTGGGCTCCCAAGGCGCGGCGGGTGCAACTGCTGCTCGAGGGTCGCGAGATCGCCATGCGCAGCGAGACGGGGATCTGGAGCGTGCGGCTGCCCGCGCGGGCCGGCATGGCTTATCTGTTCAGGATCGACGGGCGGGATGTGCCCGACCCGGCGGCGCGCGCCCAGCTTGGCGGCGTCGAGGGGCCATCGCTCACCGTCGATCCCGCGCGCTACGACTGGGGCACGCCATGGCAGGGGCGGCCGCTCGAAGAGGCGGTGATCTTTGAGCTGCATGTGGGGGCCTTCACCCCCGAGGGCACTTTCGCCGCCGCTGCCCGCCGCCTGCCGGACCTTGCCAGCCTAGGCATCACCGCCATCGAGATCATGCCGGTCTCGCAATTCGCCGGACGCCGCGGCTGGGGCTATGACGGCGTGCTGATCCGCGCGCCGCATCCGGCCTATGGCACGCCCGACGATCTGCGCGATCTGGTGGCGCGGGCCCAAAGCCTTGGCATGATGGTGATCCTCGATCTGGTGATGAACCACTTCGGCCCCTTCGGAAATCTGCTCCCCAGCTATGCGCCCGAGTTCTTCAACCAGCGCCCGACGCCCTGGGGTGACGGCATCGCCTTCGAACGGGCCGAGGTGCAGGCGTTTTTCCGTGACGCCGCCTTGGGCTGGCTGCGGGAGTACCGGCTCGACGGGTTTCGCTTCGACGCGGTGCATGAAATCCGCGACGGGCAGGACCAGCGTTTCATGCGCCAGCTTGCCGCCGAGATCCATGCGCTCGATCTGGGGCGCCCGGTGCATCTGATCTGCGAGGACGAGCGCAACCTGCCGCATCTGCGCGAGGCCGGGTTCGACGCCGAATGGAATGACGATTGGCACAATGCGATGCATGTGGCGGTCACCGGCGAGACCCATGGCTATTACAGCCGCTTTGCCGAGGATCCCTTTGACGATGTCGCCAAGGCGCTGAGCCGCGGGCAGGTGGACGAGGGCCAGCCCCACCCAGAAGAACCGCGCGGCGCGCCCGCCGCGCATCTGCCGTGGACCGCTTTCGTCAACGCCAATCAGACCCATGACCAGATCGGCAACCGCGCGCTTGGCGAGCGGCTGATCTCGCTGATCGGCGACGGCCCGGCGCGGGTGCTGCATGCGGCGCTTTTGCTGATGCCCTTCGTGCCGATGCTGTTCATGGGCGAGGAAGAGGGCAGCGAGGTGCCCTTTCTGTTCTTCTGCGATCCCCCCGACGAGGCCGGGCGCGCGGCGGTGCGCAGGGGCCGCGGTGCCGAATTGACCCGCATCGGCTATGACCTGTCGGGAATGCCCGACCCCACCGGCCCGGAGGCGCTGGAGGCCTCGCGCCCCTATCCCGCGTCAGACCCGGGGCGGGCGGCGGCATGGCGCGATCTGACCCGCGATCTGCTGGAGCTGCGCGCGCGCAAGATCGTGCCGCTGCTCAGCTCGGGCAAGCTTGGGCTGGGCGCGGTCACGCGGCTTGGCGCGCGGGCTTATGTCGTGCGCTGGCCTTTCGCGGCGGGCGAGATCCGCATGCTGCTGTCGCTGGGAGAGCCCGCCACCGGCGCGCAGGGGCTGCCGCGCGCCGAGTTTCGGCTTGGCGATCCGACCCTTGATCCCTTTGCCATCGAAGTGGAGATCACCGCGTGAGACCTCTTATCGCGACCTACCGGCTGCAACTTCGTCAGGGTGTCGACTTTGTGCGCGCCGCGCAGCTTTTGCCCTATATCGCCGATCTGGGGGTCAGCCATCTCTACCTCTCGCCGATCTTCACGGCGCAGAGCGGCTCGACCCACGGCTATGACGTGGCCAATCCCGCCGAGATCGACCCGGTGCTTGGCGGGCGCTCCGGCTTTGAGCGCCTGGTGACGGCGGCGCTGGCGCATGGTCTCGACATCGTGCTCGACCTCGTGCCCAATCATACGGTGCTCAGCACAGAAAACCCGTGGCTTGTGGATGCGCTGACCCATGGCGCCGAGAGCCGCTTTGCCAAGTATTTCGACGTCGACTGGGCCGAGGGGCTGATCCTGCCGCTGCTGCCGCAGCCGAAAGACGAGATGCTGCAGCAGGGGGCCTTTAAGATCGACGCTGGCGGGCAGCGCATCACATGGGAGGGCGGCTGGCTGCCGCTCGCCCCCGGCAGCGCCGAAAGCGGCGATCCTCGGGACGTGCTTGACCGCCAGCACTGGCATCTGCGCCACTGGGTGCGCGAGCGCAAACGCCTGACCCACCGCCGGTTTTTCAATATCACCAGCCTCATCGGGATGCGGGTCGAACTGCCCGAGGTCTTCGAGGCCATGAGCGCCCTGCCGCTTTCGCTGCTGCGCGAGGGCTTGGCGCATGGGCTGCGGATCGACCATGTGGACGGGCTCGCCGATCCCGCCGAATACCTGCGTCGCCTGCGACAAGAGGTGGGGCCGAAGGTGCCGATCTGGATCGAGAAAATCCTCACCGGCGAGGAACGGCTGCAGCATTGGCCGGTCACCGGCACCACCGGCTATGAGGCCAACGACCGGATCACCCGGCTGCTGCTGGACGCCGAGGGGATGGACCGGCTCGACCGGATGTGGCGCGGCGCGACCGGGGCCAAGGGCGACTATGCGGCGGCCTGCCGCGCCGCGCGGCACCAGATCCTGTCGGAGGATCTGGCGGCGGAACTGTCGGAACTGACCCGCATCGCGCTGCAGGCGCTGAACGAGACCGACGCCGAGGAGGATCCCGCGTTGGTCAAGCCCGAGCAGATCAAAGAGGCGCTGCGCGCGCTGCTCGTCGCCTTCCCGCGCTACCGCAGTTACATCGACGGCGACGGCCCGAGCGCCGAGGATCTGCAGCTGCTGACCCAGACCGCCGAAGAGGCCGCCGCCACGCTGCCCGACCGCCAGATGCTGGACCGGCTGCACGCGCGGCTCGCCGCCCCGAAAGGCCGCGCTGGCCGCGCCTTCGTCCGGCGCTTTCAGCAAGTGACCGGCGCAGTGGTCGCCAAGGCGCAGGAGGACACCGCCTTTTACCGCCACACCCGCTGTCTCGCCGAGGCCGAGGTCGGATCCGAGCCCGATGCGCCACCGCTGACCCCGGCGGAGTTCGAGGACTATTGCACCGAGCGCGCCCGCCTCTGGCCGCAGGCGCTGACGCTGGGGTCGAGCCATGACACCAAACGCGGCGAGGACGCGCGCGCGCGGCTCATCGCGCTGACCCATCTGCCGGAAGAGGCCGCGGTTCTCTGGGCGCAGGCCGCCCGACTGAAAGGGCCGAACCCGCCTGACGGTTCGGTGCGCTGGTATATCCTGCAATCGGCCATCGCGCTTTGGGATCCGGACCGCGCGGACCTTGAGGACCGGCTGGCAGAGCATCTCGAGAAGGCGCTGCGCGAGGCCAAGGAACTCACCGACTGGCACGACCCCGACGAGGACGCCGAGGCGCAGGCGGCAGACTTCGGGCGGGCGCTTCTGGCGCAGTGGCGGGCGGACCCGCCCGAGGCGCTGCGCAAGCTTGGGACGATGGGCGAGGGGCTGTCGCTGACGCAGCTTGCCCTGCGCGTCTTCATGCCGGGCGTGCCGGACATCTATCAGGGCAGCGAAAAGGGCAGCTTCGATCTGACCGACCCGGACAACCGCACGCCGCTCGACCCCGCCGCGCCGATCTCGGTGTTTGGCTGGCGCAAGACCGCGCTGCTCAAAGAGCTTGTGGCGCTGCGGCGCGCCGACCCCGAGCTTTTCACCAAGGGCAGCACCCGGCTCACAGCCGAGGCGGAGGGCCTCGCGCTGACCCGCAGCCTCGAGGGGCGCGCGCAGCGGCTGCTGTTCTCGGCGGAGGGGGCGTTTGATCCGCAGTTCCGCTGCGCCTGCTCTGCAAAGACCACCGCCGCGCAATAGGCGGCGCGTGCCCCCACCCGCCCGCGGGTCTGTTCCGAGTTGCCTTTGGTGCCTCCCATCCACCCTCCATTCGGCGGAGATCGCGCATGGCCTATGAGAAACCCATCCCCCTGAGATCGCGCGGCAATCGGCCCGTGAGGCCGCCGCGCCCCCGCCCGCCCGCGGCCCATCGCGTCGCGATCGTCGGTGCCGGTCCGACCGGGGTCTACACGCTTGCCGCTTTGCTGCGGCTGGCACCGTCTCGGCTGCATGTGGACATCTTTGAGAAGGGCAGCGCCGCCGGTCCGGGGATGCCCTATAGCGCCGATATGAACGCGCCGGTCATGCTGTCGAACATCGCCAGCCGCGAGTTGCCGCCGGTTCTGACCTCGCTCAACGACTGGCTGCGCGGGCTCGACACATCGGATCTGGCGCGCTTGGGGCTGCGCGCGGCCGAGATCAGCGACGAGGCGTTTTATCCGCGTCTTGCGCTGGGGGCCTATTTCACCGCGCAGATGTCGGATGTGATCGCGCTTGGGCGGCGGCAGGGGCACCGGATCGAGCTTCACCTGCACCACACGGTCACCGACATCGCGCCGCGCGCGGCGGGCGTAGAGCTGGCGTGGCGCAGTCCGGGCAGCGCGTCGAAGGCGCTCTATGCGGATGCGGTGCTGGCCACCGGGCACCGCTGGCCGGACCGGACGTGCGCGGGCGGGGCGGTGCTGCATTCGCCTTGGCCCGCCGAGAAGCTGACCCGGCTGCCGCAGCAACGGATCGGCGTGCTGGGCACTTCGCTGTCGGCCATTGATGTGGCGGTGACCATCGCCTCGGCGCGCGGGCGTTTTTGCGAGGAGGGCGGGCGGATGCGCTATGTCGCGCAGGAGGGGCGGGAGCCGTTTCTGCTCAGCCTCATGTCCCGCAAGGGGCTGCTGCCCGAGGCGGATTACTGGTACGACCTGCCGTTGCCCGAGCTGCCCCGTTTGGCGGGTATCTGCGCGGAGGTGTCTGGCACGGAGGTCTCTGGCGCCGAGGAGGGCGCTCTGCTCGACCGCGCCTATCGCGCCTTCGTTGCGGACCTGCAGGCGGCGGATCCGGCGTGGCTGGCGGGCCTCGGCGGGCCTGACGTGCCCTGCGACGCGTTTTGCCACGCATATTTCGCCAAGCGCCTCGCGGCGGATCCCTTCGATTGGGCCCGTGCCAATCTTGTAGAGGCCGAAGAGACCGTCGCCAGCAAGACCCCGACGCCTTGGCGCAGCGCGCTGCTGCGCGCGCATGAGCTGTTCGAAGAGCTCATTCCAAGGTTCAGCGATGCCGAGGTCGCGGCGTTTCACGCCACGCTGAAGCCGATGTTCACCGATTGCTACGCCTGCGTGCCGCACCCGTCGATCAAGCGCCTGCTGGCGCTGCGCGAGGCGGGGGTGCTCGAGGTGCTGCGGCTTGGTCAAACGACCGGCGATGACAGCCAGATCACCGCCTGCGCACAGGGCGTGTCGGTGCGCCACGGCGGGCAGGAGAGCGTCTTCGAGATGCTCATCGACGCGCGCGGCCAGCGCGCCATGACGCTGGCAGACCTCGGGTTTCCGTCGCTGGCGCGCGCGGGTCTGCTGTCAGAGCCGCTGCGCTTTGACGCTTTTGTCCTGCCCCTTTCCGCGCCCTGCGCGGGGCGCATCCATTGCGTCGCGCTGCCGGCGCTGCTCCAGCGTCATCCCTTTGTGCAGGGGCTGGTGAACGCCAGCGAAATGGGCGGCGAGACGGCGGAGATGATCGCCAAAGCGATGCGCAAAACGGCTCTGAAATCCGGCTGACACACCCCTCGCCGCATCGGCAAAGACTGGCCGACCGGCGCTTGGGCGCTATCTGCTCTCGCAAGCTTCAAGCCAACGTGACCATTCAGGAGAGCCAGATGCACGATAAGATGCCGCAGGAACGGCTGTTCATCTTCCCGAGGGTGCACAAGACCGTCTTTGCAGTCTCGGCGCTGCTCATCGTCGGATTTATCCTCTTCGGGGCGACCTTCAGCGAACAGGCCAACAGCGTCTTCACCGGCATCCAGAACTGGTTTGCCGACACGCTGGGCTGGGCGCTGATCATCGAGGTCAATATCTTCGTGCTTGCCACGATCTACCTCGCCTTCGGCCCCTTCGCCGACATCCGCCTTGGCCGGATGAACGACAAACCCGCCTATGGGCTGATCTCATGGACGTCGATGCTGTTCTCGGCGGGCATTGGCATCGGCCTGATCTACTGGGGCGTGGCCGAGCCGCTCTATCACTACTTCGCGCCGCCCACCGGCGATGCGGAAACCCAAGAGGCCGCACGGCAGGCGATGGTGATCTCCTTCCTGCACTGGGGCTTCCACGGCTGGGCGATCTACGCGGTGATCGCGCTGGCGCTGGCCTATTTCCACTTCCGCAAAGGGCTGCCGCTGACCATCCGCTCGGCGCTTTATCCGATCCTTGGCGAGAAGATCTTTGGCCCCTGGGGCAGCGCGGTCGACATTCTTGCGGTGTTTGGCACGATGTTTGGCATCGTCACCTCGCTGGGGCTTGGCGCGATGCAGATCAACTCGGGCCTTGGCGAGGTCTTTGGCATCGGCGACAGCGTGGTCACGCAGATCATCATCATCGCCCTGATCACCCTTGCGGCGACGATCTCGGTGGTGGCGGGTCTCGACGGCGGCATCAAGCGTTTGTCGAACCTCAACATCGGCCTCAGCTTCGTCTTCCTGATCTTCATGCTGATCGTCGGCCCGACGGTGTTCATCTTTGATCTCTTCGTGCAGAGCTACGGCGATTACGTCGCCCGCTTCGTCAGCTGGGCCAGCTGGACCGAGGCATGGCAGGCCGATGGCTCGTGGCAGAATTCCTGGACCATCTTCTATTGGGCATGGTGGATCTCGTGGTCGCCGTTCGTCGGCGTCTTCGTGGCGCGCATCTCCAAGGGCCGCACCATCCGCGAGTTCGTGCTGGGGGTGATGCTGCTGCCGACCTCGATCATGTTCTTCTGGTTCTGCGCCTTTGGCGGCACCGCGCTGAACATCTCGCTGGGCGGCGATCCGGCGCTGGTCGAGGCCACCAAGAATGCCTATGGCGACGCGATGTTCGCGCTGCTCGATTACTTCCCCGCCTCGGGGCTGATGTCGGGCTTTGCGATGATCCTGATCGTGCTGTGGTTCGTGACCTCCTCGGACTCGGGCTCTTTCGTGATCGACATGCTGACCGCGGGCGGTGACACCGATCCGCCGCGGGTGCAGCGGGTGTTCTGGGCGATCACCGAAGGCGCCGTGGCCTCGGTGCTGCTGCTGGCGGGCGGGCTCAACGCGCTGCAGGCGGCGGCGGTGGTGGCGGGCTTTCCGTTTGCCGTGGTGTGCCTGTTCATCCTGATCGGCCTGTTCAAGGCGCTGCGCTGGGACACGCTGATGGTCTATCGCCACAACCAGCGCTACCGCGACGACGAAGAGGCGGATCACGCCATGCCTTCGGAACTGCCGGGCGAGCTTTACGGGGCTGATCCGACGCCGCCGCCGCAGCCGGATGCCGCGTATAAGCCCGCGGAGTAAGGGCCGTAGGAACAAGACAGGGGACCGGCGGGCGCGCCGGTCCTTTTTTGTGGCGACACGTAGTTTTTGGCGAGGCGCAGGGCCTCAGGCGGGCGGCCACATGCGGCTGAACACCCCGTCCCGCTTCACCAGCCCATGCAGCGCGGCGGCCCCTGCGTGCACCGCGATCAGCCCGATCAGCACCGTCTTGGCCAGATCGTGAAAGCCGCTGGCGGATTTGGCCAGCGCCTCATCCTTGCCGACCATGCCGCCAAGCAGCGGGTCCCAAAACTCCATGGGAAAGCCGCCCGCCTGCACCCGCACGATGCCAGAGATCACCAGCGCCACCAGTGTCAGATAAAGCAGCCAATGCACCAGTTGCGCCACCAACGCCTGCAGCGCCGGGACGCTGGCCGGAAGCGGCGGCGGCCTTGAGATCAGCCGCACCACCAGCCGCAGCACGACCAGAGCCAGAATGATCGGGCCGATGTTCTTGTGATAAAGAAAGAGCGTATTCTGCAGCGCCCGCGGCAGCCCCTCCTGCACCATGACCAGCCCCGCGGGGATGGTGGTGAGCACAAGCAGCACCGTCAGCCAGTGCAGCAGCCGCGCCGCGCGGGAATAACGGGGGAAAACCTCTGTCTGAGCCACGCTGGCCATGCGCCGACCTCCCGGTTCTGAGCTCTCACAGCCTAGTGAGTACATGCCCTTACGTAAAGCGCGGTGCTTGACAGGCGCGGGCGCGGCAGCACTTCATTTGGCATGGACCTGCCGCCGCCCCCTGTGCAACGCGCCTCGGCTCTCGCCGCTGCAAGGACGCCTTTTGCGTCCCTTGCGCTACTGGCCTCGGGGTTTGCGCTGGCGCTTTGCGGCCTGTCGTGGTGGCTGGCCGGGGCTTTGATGCTGCTGCCGGTGCTGGGCTTCGGGCTGGGGGCGGGGGTCTCGGGCCACTTCCTGCTGCGCCACTGGCCCGCGCCGCGCCTCGGCTATGCCAATGCGCTCACCCTCGGGCGGCTGGCGCTGGCGGGCGCTGATGCTGCTGCCCTTGGTGCAACCCGCGCTGACGAGGGCGCCTCTGGCTGGGGGTTCTTCTGCCTCGCGCTGATCACGCTGGCGCTCGATGGGGTCGATGGCCCGCTGGCGCGGCGCAGCGGGCTGGCCGGACCTTGGGGCGCGCGGTTCGACCATGGAGGTCGACAGCGTCTTTGCCCCTGCTGCTCGCGGCGGTGGCATGGCGCAGCGGCGCGGCGGGCGGCTGGGTGCTGTTGCTGGGCGGCCTGCGCTATCTCTTCGTCAGCGCCAGCCTGCTCTGGCCGTGGCTCGACGCGCCCTTGCCGCAACGCTTCCGGCGCAAGCTGGTCTGCGTGGTGCAGATCGCGGTGCTGGCGGGGCTGCTCGCGCCCATCGCGGGGCCGCCTTGGTCCGAACTCGCGGCGCTGCTGGCGCTGGCGCTGCTGGCGTGGTCCTTCGCGCTGGATGTGCTCTGGCTGGCGAGGCGGCGGTGAGCGGGGCCGGGGCGGGGAGGAGAGGAGCGCTGCGGCTCTGGCTGGCGCTGCTCGTCTCGGCGGTGCTGGTCGATCTGCTGCTGATCCTGCCCAACCACCCCGGCGCGCTGCGCTGGCCCGCGCTGAGGATGGTGCCGCTGGAGCTGCCGGTGCTGCTGCTGGGGATGCTGGCGCTTGGGCCGCGCGCCCGTCCGCTGGCGATCTTGGCGAGCGTGGCGCTCACCCTGATGACGGCGCTCAAGCTGGCTGATCTGTCCGCCTATACCGCCTTTGGCCGCGGCTTCGATCCGCTGGCGGACATGCATCTCGTGCCCGCGGCGGCGCATCTGCTGCGCGGCAGCGCCGGGCTTGCGGGTGCGCTGGGGGTCGGCGCGGCGCTGGCGCTGCTGCTGGGCGGGGCGATGGTTTTGCTCTACCGCGCGCTGCGCCTTTGGGCCCGCTGCGGCAGCCAACTGCCGCGCGCTCTGCGGCTGGCGGCGGGGGGCACCGCGCTGGTTTTCGCGCTGCTCTGCGCCGCCGAGATCCGCACCGCGCTCAACGGCTGGCAGGGCTGGCGCCCGGCCGGCAACGCCTTCACCGCGCGGCTCGGGGCCGAGCACATTCGCGATTTCGCCCGTGCCCGCACCGCGCTGGCCGAATTCGAGCGCGCCGCCGCCACCGACCCTTGGGCCGGACGCGATGGCCTGCTGTCGAAACTCGAGGGCCGCCCGGTGGTCATCGTCTTTGTCGAAAGCTACGGGCGGCGGCCTTTGACAACCCGCTCTATGCGCCGCGCCATCTGGCGACGCTGCAGGCCGGAGAGGCGGCGCTGGCGCAGGCGGGGCTGGCGATGCGCTCGGGCTGGCTGCGCTCGCCGGTGCAGGGCGGGCAAAGCTGGCTGGCGCATGCGACGCTGGCGGCGGTGTGGAGGTCAGCGACCAGCGCCGCTACCGCGCCCTGCTGGCGAGCGCCCGGCAGAGCCTCTTCAGCCTCGCCAGCCGCGCCGGGTATCACACCATGGCCGTGGCCCCGGCGATCGTCATGGACTGGCCCGAAGGACCGGCCATGGGGTTTCAGGAGATCCGCGCGCCGCCGAGCTTGGCTATCGCGGGCTGCCGTTCAACTGGGTGACCATGCCCGATCAATACACGCTGGCGGAGTTCGACCGGATCGCCGCCGATCAAGGCGCCCCGCTGATGGCCGAGATCGCGCTGATCTCCAGCCATGCGCCTTGGACGCCGGTGCCGCAGATGGTGCCTTGGCAGGCGGTGGGGATGGCAGCATCTTCGACGCCGAGGCCACCTCTGGCCCGAGCCCCAAGGAGGTCTGGGCCGATCCGGACCGCATCCGCGATCACTTTGGCCGCTCGCTCGATTATGCGCTGCGCAATGTGCTGTCATGGGCGGCGCTGCCGCGCGCCGAGCCGCCGTTGATCCTCGTGCTGGGCGATCACCAGCCGCCGAATTCGTGGCGCAGGCGGGGGGCAAGGATGTGCCCCTGCATCTCATCGGCCCACCGGAAGCGCTGCGCCTCTTCGACGGTTGGGGCTGGGCCGCGGGGCTGCAGCCCGACCCGGCGCAAGACGCCCTGCCCATGCGCGACGTCCGCGACATGTTCCTGCGCGCCACCAGCGCGGCGGGGCCGCAGATGCGGGCAGACGGGTCATGAGCGCGCTGCGTCTTCTGCTGCCGCTTGGGCTGATCGGGCTCTGCCTGTGGCTCGCCGACGGGCGCGAGGCGCTGCGGCGGCTGTCCGAGCTTTCGCCGGGCTGGGGGCTGGCCACGCTGGCGCTGCTCAACGCGGTGACGCTGCTCTCGGCGCTGCGCTGGCGGCGGACCGCCGCGGCCTTGGGGCTGCAGATGCCGCGGGGCGAGGCCGCGCGCGAGTATTACATGGCGCAATTCGTCAATCAGACCCTGCCCGGAGGCGTGCTTGGCGATGCGGCGCGGGGCCGCGCGCAGCCGCCAGAACGGCGCGCTGAGCCGCGCCGCGCAGGCGGTGGTGCTGGAGCGCGCGGCGGGGCAGGCGGGCATGGGGTTCGTCGCCCTGACGGGGCTGGTCCTGATGCTGGCGGGCGTTGGAGGCCCCTCGGCCCTCGGGTTTTGTGCCAAGCCTTTGGCTGCCCGGCGCGGTCCTGGTCCTGTTGCTGGGCGCGCTTGTGCTGCTGGCCAGCCAGAGGCGGGGCCGCGCGCAGGGCTGGCGCGCCGCCGCCCGCATCGCGCTGCTTGGCCAATGGCGCACGCAAGTGGCGCTCTCGCTGGCGATCGCCGGGCTGACCGTCGCCGCCTTTGTCACCGCCGCGCGGGCCAGTGGCAGCCTGCTGCCCGCGGGCCACGCCGCGCTGATCGTGCCGCTGATCCTGACGGCGATGCTGCTGCCCGCCTCTGTCGCGGGCTGGGGCTGGCGCGCGAGGGCGCGGCGGCGGCGCTGTTTCCGCTGGCCGGTCTGAGCGCCGAGGCGGGGCTGGCGGCGAGCATCGCCTTTGGCCTGATCAGCCTGCTGTCCGCCCTGCCGGGGGCATTCTTCCTGCGCCGCAGCCCGCAGGCACAAGCGCAAGGCACCGCCGGCATTGCCTCACCC